>JAIBBN010000019.1 GCA_019694655.1 Leptospirales bacterium | reverse complement strand
GCTGCAGCGAGACCTGAACAAATGGATCCAGTTCTACAACTACGAACGCCCCCACCGCGGGTATCGCAACATGGGCAAAAGGCCTGCAGATACCATGGGAGTGTTAGACATGAAGGTTAGCTGAACAGATGAGGTTCGTACGGATGCGCATAATACTGGCCGCTTCTGGCCTCGCCGCTCTGGCGACGTTTGCCATGCTGCTTTCAGGTTGTCGCAAGCATGAATCCGAATCCGTCGCCGAGGAAAATTCACCGCCGCCGCCGCATTTCAATACTCCGCCGAGCTACGTAGACGCGGTGGTTGTCGCTGAAGACGTCGAATTGATTAAAGACGCTCGTACAGCAATGCTAGATGAGGCCAAAGTCGACTATCAAACTCCATTGCGTCAGGAGATCATTCCCCAGCTTCGGAAGTTGGACATTGCGATGCACTCCGGGGATTTGCAGCAGGTGATTGGCTGCATATCTCCCGACGACCTTGCAGATATTACTGGGACCGCGGATCCGACGGAGCAAGCAGCGATATTAATGCCGCTCCTTCCGCAGCAGGAAAGCCTCGGTCCCGCCAAAAAACTTTCCAATCTATGGGCGTTGCGGACGCGCCTTAACGAGCGCCCGCTTCGCTGGTCGGTTTCGCCGTGGCCAGAGGGTAGACCGTCGACTCTGAAGGCGTTTGTCGTCTCCATGCGCATCGTGGAGAGCGATGCCGTACCCTGGCCGCCCTTAGCGCTGACTCTGGTCTATACCAGGCAAAGCAACGGTGAATACCGGATCACTCTGGACTACTCGGTGGAGAACCAACTGGAGGGGATTTGATTGCCGCGCCGGGCGGTGAGCGCACTGCTCAGCAACTCAAGGCCGCATCGACAAGCGCGGCCAGCTCTTGAGGATCATTAGCCGCCGTAGATTCATGCGGCGACAGACCGTGAAGCTGACCATGCGGCTGCCCGCTGCGGTTGGCGGCTTCGGCCATGGCGTTTATGACCGCACTTCCGCGGCAGGGATGCGCAGCATTGCAAGCGCCAGCGCAGCAAGACCCGCACGCAGGACTGACCAGGCGCAGGGGAGATTCTGGATTATCACAAAGTAATTTCAGAGTGCTCTGCGCGCGGGGCCGAAGCGAGAGCGGAGTGCGCAGCAGCCCGGCGCCGCTGGCCGAGCGCTAAGCGAGGCCAGGAAGCTGTATATATCACAAGCATCGAGCGGCGGCCGCCCTGAGAATGACCGGCGCAACGCGCCGCCGGAAGCGAGACCCTGGCTCGCTTCCGGGAGGAAGGCCAGAACGATAGTCTGGCCTGAGCCTAGCGCGCAAGAGTCCCCTGCTCGCACGCGACCATGGAGGTCGCGTGTGCAGGCGACTCGGGCATGGACGCCCGTGTCGCCTGCCAGGGGACTCTGAAGCGCCGATGGCTACATCGATCCGGAGACCGGCGAGTGGCGACAGAATACCTGCTTTGTGGCGGGGACGCTGGTGCTGGTGGATGCGAGCACCGATGGCGCCCGCTATGAGAACGGGGCCTGGTTCAAGGAGATCCAGGAGATTATTCCCGGCGACATTGTCCTCTCATACAACGAGTCCACACATACCGTTGAACCCAAACGAGTGGTCCAGACCTTTGTGCGTCAGACGGACCGCATCTACCATGTCCGCTACAGCAACGGCGCGGAATTTGAGACTACATTCAATCACGAGTTCTATGTAAAGGGCGAAGGCTGGGTGCAGGCGAAGCAGCTGCGTCCCGGAGATGTGAGCATTACCGCAAACGGCGCTGAGCAGACGATCGCCGGCGTAAACGGCGAGGCCCGCTACGAGACAGTCTACAACTTCGAGGTCCAGGACAACCACACGTATTTCGTGGGCCGTGATACGGTGCTGGTGCACAATCAGACTTATGTTCCACCTGCGGCCGCCCCAGATCTGCTTTGTGGCATATCACGAATCGTCGGGCGGGTGGAGAATGGATGCGACAATCCGGAATACATGGCGCAGCTGCGGGCTGCTGGAATGGCCCGGGGACTGGGCGAACTTGCTGGCAGTATCGCGGGAGGGGTCGGGGTTGTAACGCTTGCGACGTGCTTTGAAGGAGGCTGTGCAGCTGCCTACACAACTTGGTTACAATCCCATGTTGAGGTTACGGCATTCTTTGTCTCTCTATTGGGCGGCGACGCCTATCTTAACGGGTCAGGGGCCGTCACTGCGGAGGAGGCTGCACTCATTCGGCAAAAGCTACTCTCAGCAGATAGTAGAATGCTCGGGCAGTTGTGGAAGCGACTGCTCATTGCTGGCCGGAGCGCTCAAAGTAGTTCGGAAGTTGGAATCATCAATAATTTACGCGGTCGAGTGTTTGAAGCTGCAGCTCTAAAGGCACTTGGCGCTTCGCCAAACACTAGCGAAGCTCTATTCGGCAATACGCGGCGCGGGGGTCGTACGTGTTATTCCGGACTATCTTGAAAATGCTGTTGGCGAAATCAAAGATGTGCAGAATTTGGGGCTCACCGCACAGTTGGAGGCTGAAATTTCTGCTGCTGAACGGCTAGGCAAACCTTTTCACTTGATTGTCAGTCCGCGAGCGGTATTGAGTCGAATTCTGGAGCAGAAAATTCTACGAAGCGGTGGAAGGATAGCCGTGTTCGACCCGATTCGGGTAGAGATGCAGCCTTATATAAGGGTACAAAATTGAAATCCATTTCCGCCGGCCTTCTATTACATGGAGAACTCGATTTTGCACTAGCATCAAGTTTGCTGACGCACATTGGGAATTTGCACCCCGAGTGTGTTGCGCAACGCTGCGGTAATCACGAACCTCTCACTATTCGAGTAGATTGGACGAATCTTGAGTCGCTCCGTAGCATTTGGAGAAATACCCTCTATTGGTCGGCAGATGACCCATGGTGCGACGGATCTATCAGTCCCGAAATTGAGGGCCTAGCCTGCCATTCCGACTTCCATCTCAGAGTTCCTGACAAGCCGGGAGTCTTTGATTCACTAATCAAATTTATGTCCAAGTCCGCCTCCCGGCTACCTGTCAATTTTGGATTCATACACAGGCTTACAGCGGAAGAAGTCAGTCGCGCGGCAGCAGGCGGTTGGGCCGCCCAAGATCTGGGCATTGTCGGAGGCAAAGATCCTTCAATCTATATTAGCTCCATAGCTTTGCAATCGTACATTCCAGAAATATATCTGATAACGATTTTCGGCAAGCCGTATATTCAGCTGTTTGGACGGAAAAAGTTGGTTCAAGCTCCAGTTGCCCAAGCGATCGAACTTGAAAATGGCGCAATTATGCTTAAATTGATGGATGACCTGTCAATCATAGATCCGGTGGAAATGGAAGCGCGACGGCGCGAAGTCAAGATCCACCTGGGAAGTGAAGCCTTTTATGATCCGCAGATAGGCGCCACTGGCGGCTATCAAAAAGCCAACTTTGAGCTGCAGGTGTAGTTGGCAAATTCCTGCGGAATTGGCGGTTCAGCGGTAACGACGATTCCATGTCAAAGCTTTCACAACTGCGTATTGCAGCGTCCACGACGGGATGCGAGACAGTACGTAAGCGGACACGTTTTTTCAAAAGTATGACCGCGGCTAACTGCAAAGGGCGCGCGATTCTACAATTCTGACGGAGAACCGGCCTGCGATCGGCCGGAGTTGCCCTGAAATTGCAGTCAGCGACCGCATCATTGATGGCTCCCTATAGTCCAGCCAGAGAGGGTTCGCATGCGGGATACGAATAGCCTCCGACCGTGGCAAATCAATTCGGGAGAACAGGCAATTCCGCAGACGGCTGCGGAATCTAAAATTGGCAGCCACGCTTCCGCGGCAGGGATGCGCAGCATTGCAAGCGCGAGCGCCGCAAGACCCGCAGGCGAGATTACCGGGGCCGAGAGCGCTGTACCAGACATGACTGTCTTACCTGAAATCTCCGCCTGCGGGGCCGAAGCGAGAGCGGAGTGCGCAGCAGCCCGGCGCCGCTGGCCGAGCGAATAGCGAGGCCCGGAAGATATATATATATCACAAGCATCGAGCGGCGGCCGCCCAGAGAATGGCCGGCGCAACGCGCCGCCGGAAGCGAGACCCTGGCTCGCTTCCGGGAGGAAGGCCAGAACGATAGTCTGGCCTGAGCCTAGCGCGCAAGAGTCCCCTGCTCGCACGCGACCATGGAGGTCGCGTGTGCAGGCGACTCGGGCATGGACGCCCGTGTCGCCTGCCAGGGGACTCTGAAGCGCCGATGGTTGGGGCGCAAATCTGGGCCTGAGTTTCGATGGCAGCGGCAATTTTGCCGGCGCCAGCATCGGCGGAAACCTGAGACAGGGGCTACAGGATTCATGGGATCAAACGGCCAGCGCCGGTCTGCGTTTTGGAGCGGATGGCCGCTATGCCGGCTTTGATCTGAACTACTCGCTGTCTCGAGAATTTGACATCGATTACGGTCCCGGAGGCTTCCTGGGTCAGGAGCACTTCGCCAACAACTACACGACGGGAGTGGGACTTTCCTGGAATGCGGACAACAGCTTTGGCCTGAGTCTGAACAACAGCGTTGGGTCCAACAGTCTGCTCTCCAGCGGTCTGTCCGGAGTGGGAACGGACTTTTCGCATACCTTTAACTGGAATGCAGACGGCGGATTCGAAGGCGTAAGCAACAATATCACGACCTCGACCACCTGGCAGACCTGGGCGCAGGTTCACCAGAATCTGAAAAGGCTGCACAAAGAGGGGCGCATCTCTGACGAGGAGTATCAAACGCGTTCGGCCTCGGCCAGCAATCTGAACACAAAGGTGAACTGGCTGCTGTCCCACCGTGCAACTCTGGAGAGTCTGCGCGGCGAGATGACCGATGAGGAGCTGGCCGATCTGCTGAAAGACCCCGAGAAGCTTTCTGCGGCAATGCACGACGTAGGCCTGCAGCTGCAGGAGGAGAAGATAGCGGCCTTTGCGGCGGAAAACGGTCGTGCACCGACCGACGAAGAGCTGATGGCTCTGGCGCCGGAGCTTGGCCAGACGCGCGACTCCATCTGGGATAAGATCACCGGCGGCGTGAGCGATTTTGCCGACTGGGCATTTTTCAACAAATACTCCGACGACGACGGCTACATCGATCCGGAGACCGGCGAGTGGCGACAGAATACGTGCTTTGTGGCGGGGACTCTCGTTCGCGTGCACCACAGCACGCCCGGCGCCAGATTCCAGGGCGGCCACTACTACAAAGTGGTCGAGGACATTGTTCCCGGGGATCTGGTGCTTGCCAAAGACGAAGACTCCGGCGAGCTGCTCTACTCCCGCGTGCAGCAGACCTTCATCCGCTCCGCGGACCGGATCTACCAGATCCGCTACGAAGACGGGACGCTGATCGAGACGACATGGTCGCATCCCTTCTATGTGCGCGGCAAGGGCTGGATCGAGGCGCGCTATCTGCGTGCGGGCGACGTCGGCGAAACCGCCGCCGGCCAGGGCCTGATGATCTCGAGCGTGGAGATCGACCCGCGCTACGAGACGGTCTACAACTTCGAGGTAGAGAAGCATCACAATTACTTCGTCTCCGAAGCGGGTGTGCTGGTGCATAATGAGGATGACTACGGCAAGTCAATTGTCGCACAGTACGCGAGAATCGTCCTCTGCGCAATAGTCTTGAATTTAGCCTGTGGGGCGGTTAGTTCGACTACTGGACTTCTTGGTCACCTTACAGGCGTTGATCCAGTCAGAGAAAAACTGGATGAGCTGGAACAACAGCTATTGCACTACGAGGACTTGAGCGCCGTCGAGCAGGGAAGGCTGCATTATTCGCTCGCGGAGATGGGCTTAGAAATCGTCGCCGGCGGACCGGAAGGCGTTGAGGGCGCTCTTTCAAAGCTGCGGTATCTGCGCACGCTTCTGACTGGAGGACGCGTCGCCACCCTCAGACCGCTTCCCAACCTTGCTGGCGGCAGAAGATTTTTACAGTTTACTTACAACAACATTCGTGAAAATCTGGCGCGGCTGACCGGTCGCAATCCCGCCAACTCGCACGCCCATCATATTTTCCCCGAAAAATTTGCAGACAAATTTGAGAGAATATTTCAAGAAAGTGGGCTCTCCATTCATGATCCGCGTTTTGCAACGTGGTGGGAAAAAACAGACCATTTACGGCACGCCGTCGAATACAATCGGCGCTGGGAGAGATTCTTCCGTGAGGGAGGGAATTCAGCCGATGATGTACTGCGATTTGGAGATACGCTTGCAAAGGAGTTTGGATTTGCCACACATTACTGATGCAAGCTTTTCAATTACCGGTCTAGCCTGCGGATAGGTTCAGACATTGACTCCAGTTGCCGTTCGGTTCAAGGTCGTCATGGCAAATACTGGAAGCTCACAAAGGATGCGCTGTGGTGGCATTGGCGACTTGCCGCCAGTTGGAGCCAATCAAACAGATTAAAACCAGATTGCAAATAATCATGATTCTATGTCGTATGCATCATCCGTGAATTCGCCTGGCGCGTAGCAGGCATACTTGAATGTTCCGATTTAGAAAAATTGAACCGATGACAGAATTGTATCTCATGGGATCGGGGAGGTCCCGTGGAGCATACTGGTTGAAGGGATCCGTTCCGGATGATTTCTTTGCAGTCCTGCGAGCGCAAGCCGGTACGCCGGGCTGGAGATTTGGGCGGCACTCCGGGACGCGGTTCTATGATTTTCACGGCTGCACGGCTGCAGTCCTGTATTTCATTTCCGAGTATGCGGCTAGCGAATTTCAAAAGCATTCGATTACCGGCTGGCAGTACCTGCCGGTTCAGATCGATTTGCCTAAAGCGCCGAACTTCGGCATTCTGCAGATCACAGGCCGCGGCGGTCCATTGGAACTGAGCCATACGAAGGTACTCGCGAAGGACTATTTTACAGAATATCGGGGGCTGGTACTCGACAGACGCTTGTGGGATGGGAGCGATCTGTTTCTCCCGCGAGACAGCGGCTTCATTTTGGCGCGCCCACGAGTTCGCGAGGTTGTAAAGCAGTGCAAACTCAAAAATTTCGAGTTCGAACCCGTTTCGGAGATCACATTCCATAGAAAGTAGTCGCAGGCAGCACGCTGAGCAAATGGATGAACAAATTGACTTGGAGGTTACTGGTCGCAGTCAAAACCGCGCATGAAGCGCTCAGTGGCGCCTTGTCCGTCGGATCCACTAAGAATGGGCTGATTATTTGCAAACCTGGCGACGAAGCCGACCTTCCATAACCAAATCACTTTGACTTCAACGTCGGCGACACCAGGAATATCCGCGCCCTGCAGCGTCCACGACGACTCCAGGGAAGAGCGTTCGCAAATGCGGACACTACGGCCACAGTGTCATACAGGGTCACTGTGAGAGAGGGCGAGGCGATGAAACCGCGTCCCGCCCTCATGCGGGAAGCGTCTGCAGGAAGTCATGTTAAGCTTCAACCATTGGCGGCGACATCTCACCGGCCTTGCAGGACCGGCAGTCGGTCTGCTGGTTGGCAGCCACCAGCGCAGCGCGTGATTTCTATAATCTTACGGAGAAATGGTGAGGATCGGCGATGGCGCCGTTCCAGACTTCATTTAAGCGGCAGGGATGCGCAACATTGCAAGCGCAAGCGCAGCAAGACCCGTACGCAGGACTGACCGGGCGCTAAGCGAGGTCAGGAAGCTGTATATATCACAAGCATCGAGCGGCGGCCGCCCAGACAAATACCGGCGCAACGCGCCTCCGGAAGCGAGACCCTGGCTCGCTTCCGGAAATCGCGACCAGAACGATAGTCTGGCCTGAGCCTAGCGCGGAAGAGTCCCCTGCTCGCACGCGACCATGGAGGTCGCGTGTGCAGGCGACTCGGGCATGGACGCCCGTGTCGCCTGCCAGGGGACTCTGAAGCGCCGACGGCGCGGAGTACCACAACGGCCGCTGGTTCAAGGAAATCCAGGAGATTGTTCCCGGAGATATCGTTCTCTCATACAATGAGCAGACACAGGCCGTAGAACCCAAGCGAGTGGTCCAGACCTTCGTTCGCCAGACGGACCGCATCTATCGCGCCCACTATTCCAACGGCGCTGAATTTGAGACCACATTCAATCACGTGTTCTACGTAGAGGGCGAAGGCTGGGTACAAGCCAAACAGCTGCGCGCTGGCGATGTGAGTCTTCTGGCCAGCGGAGGCCAGCAGCTGATCTCCGGCGTGAACGCCGAGGCCCGTTACGAAACGGTCTACAACTTCGAGGTGCAGGATAACCACACGTATTTCGTGGGCCGTGATGCGGCGCTAATGCATAATCAGAATATATACCGCACCGCGCTCCTCGCATTCACCGGACAAAGCTTCTCAGATGCTGAAATCCGGGACACCTACGGAGCAGCAGGTCTGGAACGCTACCAGATGATGCAGATAATGGGCCGGGAACTCATGTACCCGCGCATTCATTCATTGATGCTCCAGGGTGCGAACTTTGAGGAAGCATTGCGGCAAACAGTGACTGAAATGAGCGGTCTGCTATCGAGTTTGGACCAGGCGGCGCTACTTGGAATCTCCGATGGGATTGGCAGTCGTTATAGCGACAATTCCAGGAATACAGTTCTGGGACTTGCGGTCTTAAATGCGCTGACGCATCGCGGAGGCGGCGCCTTCGCCAGATCTGGTGCAGCTCCGACAGTAGGTGTGATTGCCGCCGAAGAAGCGGCTGCAGCCGGTCGCGCCGCAAATCGCGAGTACGCCCTTGGCGGACAATCGACGTCATCCGGCCCATCGGCTTCATAAAGCATTGCCGCAAATTCGGAGTACGCAACATCCTCGCCTGTCAATGTTGAACGGCCTGCACCGGATGTGCAGCCAGCGCAGGCAAATGGGGTTAGACCCGCCGAGCCGGCGGCGAGTGCCGGAACTCGCGCACTGCCTATTGATTCAACCCGCCCGGTACACGGAAGCCCAGCTCATGATGCGACGGCCTTTAATCAGGCGCGCGCATGGCAGAACGATCCGGCCTCCCAGCATGTTCGTTTCAATCAAGAGCTTGTCGATGCGAATGGGCAGCGGTTGACTACGCTCAGGCCGGATGCCTACAGAATCAGGCAAGATGGGAAAATCGACATTCTTGAAGTTCGCAGCAGAAGCCAGACGGCATCCGAAATGAACGCTAAACTTGCGGAGTTTCGGCGCATCCTCGGAGCAAGGGCTGGAGATATAAAGTGGGTTGACCCAATTCCCGCTGCTCAAAGGATGCAGTAGCAGAGGCGATGGATGCTCAGGAAATCATTTGAAATCCAAAGACCGGGGCAGACGGAACAGCATGGATAAGGGAGACGGCGTAGAGGTCAAACGACTTGATTTACCTGAACTCATTCAACTTCTTACTCATCCAAAGAAGAGCGTTGGAGACTTAGCTGCAGAAGAACTTGCAGCGCGCTCCATAACAGCGGAAGTTGCAAAGGCAATCATTTCTGGCGCCTTACTTACGAAACCTTCCAAGATTCGCGCGCTATCCATCCTCCGTTCTCAGGGATCAAGATCCGAAATAAGCCTGCGGGCTTACCAAGTTTTAGCTGATGATAAGGATGATGATGTAGTAGCAGACGCACTTTTTGGCTTAGTTTTTTCTGAAAATCAGAGTTCCCTACCGAGCCTACGAAGACTGGAAGATCAATCGGAATCTGGCACGCGGAGGCGAAATCTCTACACTACTGCGATCCGGGCAATAGAATCGGCGAACCCAGGGGTTTTTGCGCCGGACTACTATGACATCGGAAATGTTTGGGGCAGGCGATGAGCATACGAGGCCGAGGGGACTTCCAGCTGAAGAAATTGGACCAATGAAACTCCGCGATTAACATCCAGCAGCAGACCTGAAGCTGCAAACCATCGAGCGGCTCAGAAGATGAAGCTCAGCGCGAAATCGAGGGCCGCTGAGATTTCGCTGATTGTATTCGCGCAGACTCTGGTTTCGCCAGATATTCTGGCGGCATCAACAAACAGCCACAATATCCAATATGCACAGAACAGCTTGAATTCACAATTTCCGCCGGGCACCGTCCACGCCGAGTTGCAAGGATACCGTACGCAAATGCGTACGCTTTCTTAAGATGTTCAGCTAACCTTCATGTCTAACACTCCCATGGTATCTGCAGGCCTTTTGCCCATGTTGCGATACCCGCGGTGGGGGCGTTCGTAGTTGTAGAACTGGATCCATTTGTTCAGGTCTCGCTGCAGCTGCCCGACGCTTGTATACATCTTCTTTCGGAAGGCCGGGCGGAAAAATTCATCGAGAACTGTGCGATTGAAACGCTCGACGAATCCATTTGTTTGTGGCCGGCGAACTTTTGTTTTACGATGCTCAATATCGCACACGGCACCGTCCACGCCGAGTTGCAGGGAGATCGTACGCAAATGCGTACGGTATTTCAAGAGTATGACCAGGGGTAACTCAAAGACCAGAACAGGCGGCGAAGCCGCCTGTCTATTGCCTGAAGGGACTTACGCGGACGTTCTATTCCGGCAATGGGGCGGTGACTGCGGAAATCTCACCGGATTTACAGACCTTGCAGTCGAAGTTTCGATTCGCGGCAATGCGGAGCGCCCGAGCTTCGACTATTCTGGCAGCGAAGCGGTGGCGATCGGGGATTTCGCCTTGAAATGCCTGCAGAGGTCGCGTGCCGTGAAGGGATCCGTGGCAACGGTTATTGTAGTCCTTAACCGCATCATCAATGGCTTCCTGGAGTCCAGCCAGGGTTGTGAAGACGCGCCCTTGAATGTACTGCCCTTTCAGCATTCGATTTATGGCTTCGGCCATCGAGTTCGAGAAGGTGATGTCCTTCTGCGCGACCAGCCGACGAACACGATCGGGAGCGCTGTCGGCCAGTGCGACGACATCACCTTTGTTTTCGGAACCGTTGTCGACGATGAGATCAAGAGGCGAAGCGAGAATCGCTGCATGGCGGTCCAGAACGCCTTCGAGGATCGAGCGCCAGAGTACGGCGGATGCCGAGAAGCTGGCCACAGCAGCCAGAATGCATCTGGAGAAGTTGTCCATCAGGACATGCACATGCACCATGCGATGATCGCCAATAAAGATGCGGGTGCCATCGGCATGCAGGATTTGACCCGGCGATTCTGCTCGAATTCCGATTGGATGCTTGCGACGGAAGCTCCTGAATACCCGGGAAAGACCGAGTGCGCGACAGAGACGGTAGAAGGCGGATTTTCCGCAGTAGAGAGCGCCATCTTCCAGCATCTGGAAGTAGATGGAAATGAGCGGCCAGCACTTGAATTGTGGATTGTGCGCGTAGCGCACAATCGCCTGCCAGCAATACGAGGATGGCGCTCGCTTGATCAGCGAAGACTCAGCGAACCGTCTGCGCGAGAAGCTGGAAAGCTTTGGAACTGGACCGGAGGCGGGCCTGCGTCGGGACGCCTACATCCATAACACGATGATCGAGGGCTCTGCGAACTTCCAGCTGTCCGTGGAGCTGGCTCGTATTGCCATATGTAGCAAGCCTATGGCGCTATTGTTCGCGGCGTGCTCCGCGAGGCAGCAGCTACTCCTTCGGCAATGTCCGGGGCTGCAGCCAATACGCTTGAAGAATCTGCGGCGCGCGCCGCCGCAATGCGATCGGGCCCAGCCAGCACAGAGCAGGCGCTCGCTGCCGAACTCCGCGGAGGGACGGCGGAAAGCCGACCGCCGGTCCCCAATGGAAGCACGCCGCGGCCGCCAACGCAGCCGCAGCCAGTGCAACAGCAGCAGGCGCATGCGGGGGTCAGGCCGACGGCCAGCGTGCCAACCGGCAACCAGTTCAATTACCGCGGTGAGCCAGTATGCGCGCCTGAGGGACATAGGTTCAACTCACTCGATCCACCAATGTCGCGACCGCCGAAAGTAGCGCCCGGACCTTTCACTGCAGCGCAGCGGGCTGAATTCTTGGAAGGCAGGGGTGGCCATAGCGGGCTTGCACCACACCACCGGCATCAATTGCCTCTGCGCGACGGTGGAGTGATTGATGAGATACCCCGCGTCGAACACAATGTCTCAGGCCGGCATCCAGCAAGTTCAGTGTTTAACAATGAAGCCGGCGGGAGTAGCTTGCGTCAGCGAGAAATCTATCAACATTGGAGAGCCAAGGGCCTACGCCTTGTGGAGCGGCCGCCTGGCAGCGGTAGATGGCTAGATCCAGGTTTGTAGAGGCAAAGATGGAGATACTACCCAGACGGTTGGAGATGGCAATGAAAGCTGCGCATGAATTTGTCGGCGCTACCTTGTCGGTGGTATGCTCCGACAGCGGCGCGATAATCTTCAAGCTTGGTGACGAATCCGAACTTCTGTATCCGGAACACTTTTCTTTCACCTTCGGTGAGTCTAAGAAGATCCGCATCCTCTGGGAGAGTCTGGGCAAGGCGCTTCTACCGCGGCTGTTTCAGCAGGGCAACCTAAAGCTTGCTGTAACAATCCGCGGCGGTTTTCTATTTGGCGTATACGTTGTCAATCAGCGATCAACCATGGATTCCTACTCAGATTTCGAGGCGTGGGATGAACGCTTGGCCAATGCCGTCGCGGACTGAGTCGAGGAAAGCTGTGGACAATCCCCGGGCACCGTCCACGACGAGTTGCAGGGAGATCGTACGCAAATGCGTACGCTTTCTTAAGAGTATGACCAGGGGTAACTCAAAGACCAGAACAGGCGGCGAAGCCGCCTGTCTATTGTCCGAAGGAAGCTACGCGGACGTTCTATTCCGGCAATGGGGCGGTGAGGGCGGAAATCTCACCGGATTTACAGACCTTGCAGTCGAAGTTTCGATTCGCGGCAATGCGGAGCGCCCGAGCTTCGACTATTCTGGCGGAGAACCGGTGGCGATCGGGGATTTCGCCGTGAAATGCCTGCAGACCCCGACGACTCCCTGCCAAAGCGTTCGCAATCACGCCGCCGTCGCCCTTTGACCCCTCCTGCGGCCAGTACGCAGTGAATCGCAGAAAATTGTCGCAAGCAAGGCAGGCGCCCTTGAGTCCTGTCTGAAGAGATGAACCATAAGTATTTACAACTGTTCGCCTTTCGAAGCCCGGTCGTGTTGGCAGCTGCAGCGCTTGCTGCCTGCCTGTCGGCACCCTTTGCAAGTCCGCTGACCGTGGATCTTGCGGCGCCTGCCCTGCCCCGTTTGAGCATCGCCAGTGTGGCGGACCGCACGACGGGCAGCCATTGCTACTACGCAGAAGACGAAGGAAAAATTGAGCGGGAGCGTTGCCTGAGCAGCGAGGAGCTCCGCGATCTGAGCAATGCGCTGCGGCAGTCGGCGCGCCTGAGCGGTCTGGCCCTTGCAGTTTCGGCTGCAGAAAATCCAGGCGACGCTGTGCTTCAAGTAGAGATTCAGGAGCTGATCGCCGCCGGCGGCGGGATTGCCAGTCTGATCAGTCTGACGATGCGGACCGGCGGCGAAGGCGCCCGATGCAGCGCCAGTTTTGCACTGTCCTTTGACCCGCGAGACGCCGGAGACGAGGGACAGCGCCGACCCTGGTCGATCTATGTCGAGACCATCCAGCTGCTGGCTCTGCACTTCGCGGCGCAGCGCTGCGCCCGACCGATGCCTGAGCAATCGCTATCTTCCGGTATGATGTTAACGCACGACTTTGCAGAGGCGCGGCGCAGGTTGCCGCATTCGATCGATTTCTGGAGTTGTGCGGTGTACAGGAATACGCCCTACGGACCGCAATGCGCAAGCTATCTGCGCCGCCCCGTGCCTTTTGACATCGACGAGATGGAGTAGCAGCAACGCGCTGTCATCGTCGCGCGACCTCGTCGCTCCGCAGCCTGTTGCAAAAGCCGCATTGCGGTCAATTTCAATTGAGTTGACTTGAATTGGCCAGCACACCGGTAAGAACTTAGTGCATGGCCGGCGGGCTCTCCTGCAGGCGCGAGAGCGCCTGCACTGTGCCATGATCGACCAGATGACGCTCTTCCAGAATTTCCAGCGCCGTTCGAAAGGACTCGTCGCCGGCGTTTTCAATCAGCCGAGCCACGACCGGCAGCGGTACGCGGCCGTGGGAATCCAGTCGTCCGGCCACCTCGGCGGCGATGGCGCGCGCTGCTCGCAAATGAATGATGCGATCAGCGTGTACATCCAGACGGGCCAGGAAGGCGTTGTCCTCTCTGGAACGCGCAAGTCGGTATACAAAATCAAACAGGTCAACGCGGGCGCCAAGGCCCTGCAATTCAGCATTGTCCAGTTCCCGGAAAAACTGCAAAGCGCGAGCGCCATCAAATACTTCGTTCTCTAATAGAGCGCTCAAACGCGCCAGATCGACCACTTTGAGCCATTCGTAGGCGTCCTCGTCGTCAAGTCGCTCTGTGTTCACCAATTGACAGTAAAGCTCAACAAATCCAGGTTCGCTGAGAAAGCGCCAGTAGGAATCGATCAGTTGGCCCGGCGGACCGCCGCGCAGCGCCTCGGCGGCGGCAATGTAATAGCGCGCCAGCTGACAGTTGAACAGGTGAATCCGGGTGGGCAGATCGAACTCGGCGGATTCTATGAAACGCAGCGCCAGATTCTCCGGCAGCAGGCGAAAGTAGTAGTCGACCATGATGGCCGCCGGAGCGCCGCGATCGATGACCGTTGCCAGTTCGGCGGGCGGCATGGTCTCCAGGGCACGCTCGATCCGTGCGATGGGCGGCGGGCTTTGCTCCAGCAAAGCCATGAATGATTCGCCTGGCTTCATGGCGGCGGCCTTCTCAGTCGCTGCGGACTGATCTACAGGTCATGCTTGGCCGGCGCGCGCCACTGTCGCCTCTTTCCTGAAGCTTCCGGCCTCGCCTATCTGGCGGCTGCTGCATCAATTCAATCAGCGCCGTAGAAATTCGCGCACCTCTTGCAGCGCCGCCTCCGGCCGAATGGTGAACATGTTGTGTCCTTGCCCTTTCAACAGGCGATGCTCGGCGCGCGACCCAAAGTAATGGAGATGATGATGTTCCTGAAAATCAAAGCCGATAAAGCTGCACTGCGTCGACAGGAAAAGGGTCTTGCCGCGGTAGTCCTCAATCCCCGTTGCCAGGCGGAATTGAAAAGCTGCCGGATCGTCCAGCACTGGCCCAAGCATTGATCGAAAGGAGGCGTATCCGGCGCGGCCGAAGGCGCCCTCCGGCAAAACGTCGCCTTCGCACTGGTAGGGCGGCCCCTTGCCGGATCCAACCATGCGACTCATCACATAATCGCCGCGCTCGTAGCCGTCCTCGGTTTCAACTGCGAGGGCGCCAATCAGCGCCGGAACAATGCCAAGCAATTGTCCAATGGTTTGCGAAGCCTTTAGCTGCGTGATGAAGTCCACTGCAGCTTCCGGATCGAGCATCCCCGGTTCAGCCAGCACAATGTGTGACACCTTTTGCGGATGGCGAGCCGCGTATGCCACGAGCAGCATGGCGCCCCAGCTGTGGCCAAGCATGCGCAGCGGACGGCCTCCAGAATGGGCGTCTACTACGGCGTCCAGATCGGCAACAAAGCGTTCCAGCGAATGACCGGAAGGATCTTCGCGCGCGCTGAGACCGGTCCCCCGTTGATCGTAGTAGATTATATAGTATGTATCCGATAGCGCGTCCAGGCTGCGCAGATAGCTCATGTCAGCGCCGGGCCCGCCGTGGATGACAATCAAAGGCGGCTGCTGCGCCGAGCCAACGCGTTCCACATGCAGCGGATAGCCATCGACCAGAATTCGCGGCAGCCCGGCATCGAGGGCGGTAGTCTGCGGTATCCTGATGCAAGCGAAGAGGCAGAAAAACGGGAGCAGTGTAGCCAGTGCACGCATAGCAGGTCGCTTGGTTCAGGGCTGCGAACATGTCAACAGCCAATCCCGTCCTCTCCTGTGCTGAAATCCGCCGCAGTGTCGACGAACTTCAGGACCGGCCTCAAGGCCAGAGACTCAACGGCCCGGAGCCAAAATGCAGGATGATCAGCGCGCCGCCGATCATGCTCACATTTTTGATAAAATGCGCCATCTGGACATGATGCTGGATCGGATCGCTGACGTTCCAGAAGCCGCCCATCAGGAGGTCGTAGAGCGAGCCGCTAAAGCTGCCGGGCAGAACAAAGGCCTTGTTGTATTCCGAGCCCTGGGCGGTGATGAAGTATTCGCGCACCACGCCGCTGGCCACAAAGGCGATCTGTTCGGCTGGCTGGCCGGCGCGCAGAAAGTATTCGCCATCGCTCAACGAGCGCAAACGCAACTTTGCCGCAAAAGACTGCCAGGCCGGCTCTGACAATCGTACCAGGCGATCGAGGGCGGCGCGGACTTCAGGCAAAAGATCGGTCAGCGACATCGCGGTGCATTCAGAATTCTTTTGAAGCGCGATCCAGAAATGCTTTCTCCTTACGGCTGAGCGAGTTCATACCCTGGCGGGAGATCTTCTCCAGCAAACGATCGACTTCATTTTTCATTTCTATGCGCTGATTGATTACCTGCTGCTTCTTGCGCAGCCGACGCTTGCGCCAGTACTCATCCCAGCGTTCGCGCAGTCCGGGGCGGACGCGCTGCGGCGCATTGGCCGATGCATAGGTCGATTGATTGCGGCCGCGTCGCGCATAGTAATAGAGAAACAGGGCGCCAGTTACGGCGCCGCCACAATAGAGAACAACGCGCATGGCGCTGCCCAGCAGCGCTGTCAAAACAAGCATGGCGGGAACCAGCCATTTCATCTTGATCGGAAAGAAGAAATAGAGACGCGCCTCGCGCTCCGGCCACAAAATGGCATAGGCAGTCATCAACGCCGCAAGCGAACCGTCGACGCCAAAGTAGCTGCGGCTTTCAAAGAACGAAGCGGGCAACAGCGCCAGCGCCAGACCAAGGCTCAGACCGCCAAGTTGTCCAAGCAGAAAAAAGCGCAGAAAATTATGACGGCCCCAGGCTCGCTCCAGCTCCGAGCCAAAGAAGTAAATCATCAGACAATCAAAGATCAAACCCAGCAGCGAGTAGCCGAAGCTGACTGGCTGTGCGACAAGTGCATGGGTTAGAATCTGCGTCGGCTGGAAGGCAGCGTCCATGTGCAGGGCGTTGTCGGCCCAGATATGTGCAATCGGCTGGCTGAAGCCGGCATTGGGGTAAAAAAGACTGGCCGCCGCCCATTGAACGACAAATGCTGCAATCAGGAGCGCAATCAGCCGGAAAACGCTGTCGGTCGCCGGGGGAAAATAGAGCTGCTGCTCGGACCACCGCTGTTGCATCACAGGAAGACTCCGACAGCCGCTGGATCTGGCAAGCAGAACAAGCAGCCCTCTTCCGCTCCCGAATCACATCATGAACCTGAATCTGAAAAAGGTCCTGCTGACCGCCGAAGGCATCGTCGTCGCCGGAATCTTCTCCGCAGCTCTGATTGGCGGCCTGGTCTTTGGATTGATCCTCTCCCAGGTGCAGGGTCGCCAGGAATTGCAGCTACTGGCCAGCTACCGGCCGTCGACGCCCACCCGTCTTTATGACCGCAACGGCGAGGTCTTTGCGGAGTTGTACCGCCACAAACAGGAGTTGGTGCGGCTGCAGGACATTCCGCCGCATGTCGTACAGGCCTTTCTGGCCGTGGAAGACGACAACTTCTACAACCACTTCGGCCTGGATATACCCGGAATCTTTCGGGCGATGGTGAAGAACGTCCTGGCCGGCGATATTGTGCAGGGCGGTTCCACTCTGACGCAGCAGCTGGCCAAGGCCATCTACCAGGGTGCGGAGGGCGAACGTAAGCGCAGCTTCTTCAACAAGATCCGCGAAACGATTCTGGCCCTGGAGATCGAGGAGAACCTGTCCAAAGAAGAAATCCTCGAGGTCTACTTCAACGTCATCTACCTGGGTCACGGCTGCCAGGGCATTGCTTGCGCCTCGCGTCTCTATTTTGACAAGAATGTTCAGGACCTTACCATCGCCGAGGGCGCGCTGCTGGCGCGCATGCCAAAGGCGCCTAACGACTACTCGCCCTTCCGCTATCCGGGCGCGGCGAAGAAGGCGCACATTGCCGTTCTGCAGCGCATGGTGGCCGCCGGCTATTTGCGTCAGGATCAGGTGGCCGGGATCCACAATGATTTCTGGGCCAGGTACTGGGACCGCGTTGTGGTCGAGTCGCCCAATCGCTCGCTGTGGGGACAGCGTCTGGATCGCGCGCCTTACTTTACGGAATACGTTCGTCAGATTCTGGAAGCTACGCCGGAGGTTGGACCGGAGCTGCTCTATACCCAGGGCCTGAGAGTCTATACCACGCTGGACATGAACCACCAGCGCATCGCCGAAGAGGAGATGAAGAAGCAAATCGACGAGGTCAACCGTTACAGCCGCGCCAATGCCCAGGCCGGCGGCCGCGGCGGCGTGGATTTCAGTCTCTTTGGCATTCGCAACAGTCTGGCCATGTTCGTGCCAGTTTCCGCGCCCTACTCCCGCGGACTGGATGATCGCGGACAATTGCGCAAAGAAATGGAGGCAGAAATGCTCGATGGGGCGCAGCTGCTCAGCTTCCTGACTCCGGCCAACAATGAGGCCTCGGCCTTCGAGGAATTTCGTAAGGATACCTATACTTATACCAGCAACCTTACGGTGCAGGGCGCCTTCGTTTCCATCGAGCCGCGCAGCGGCTACATCACATCAATGATTGGCGGCGCCGATTTCAGTCCCAAAAATCAATTCAATCGCGTGCTGCGCGCCCGCCGTCAGCCCGGATCGGCCTTCAAGATTTTTGTCTATGGCGCCGCCCTGGAAACGCGCGCCTACAGCTCCACCTCCGCCGTCAATGATGCGCCCTTCTATACGATCGCGCCTGATGGCAGCGCCTGGTCGCCTGGCAACTACGACCAGGGCTTTATGGGCCTGGTGCCGGCCAAGCGCGCCTTTGCCCTGTCGCTGAATACGCCGGCGGTTATGACCTTCTTCCGCGTCGGACCGGAGCCGATCATCGACCTGGCAGCGCGTCTGATGAAAATCAGCGATACCTCGCGCTTCAATCCAGATCCGGCGATGGCCCTGGGTTCCAGCGAGATCACGCCGATGGAGCTGGCCACGGCGGTTTCGATCATTGCCAACAATGGCAAGGATGTCTTTCCCTTTCCCGTTCGCTACGTGACCGACCAGAGCGGCGAGACAATCTACAATCAAGAGGATCGCTTACGTCGCCTGATTGCGCTGCGCACTCGTGAAAACCGCATTCAGGTCATTGAGCCTGGACTGGCTTACATTCTGCGAACGATGATGAAAGAAGTGGCGAATGCCGGCACTGCAGTTCACGGCGTTCGCGGCGACGGCGGCTTTCGCGGCGATCTGGCCTGTAAAACAGGGACGACCTCCAATTTCTCGGACGCCTGGATCACCGGCTTCAATCCGGAATATGCCAGCGCTATCTGGTTCGGCTTCGACAAATCAAGCATCACCATGGGTTCGGGAATGGCCGGCGGTCAGATTGCTGCGCCGGTGATGGGCAGCTTCTACCGTCGTATCTATCAACAATCCAATCGCGCCTATCCCGAATTCAAACAATTGCCCGATCGCGACCAGCCGCCGCCCGACGTGCTGCCCACGCCCTGCGATGGCTTTGGCCTTCGCGAGCGAGAAATCGATGGCGTCGTAATCCAGGCGGCCACAGATGGCAGTTGTGGCGGCGAACGAATCTATGACTACCGCGAGCTGCTGATGCAACAAATGGGCATTTCGCCGGAAGACATCGGCCGCGAGGGCCATGTTCGCTTTCGCAGCGATTGAGCGCTGTCGCAACCATACAGGAATAGCCTGAAAGCCAGTTGAGCTTCGGATAGAGAACGATGAAAAGCAGACAGATCGGCAAAGACCGCAATGAACAGAGCGCCTTTGCGAAAATGCTGGAAGCCGACTTCCAGCGCTCGGGACAGATCGAGCCGGGCGCAGCCGTGGAACTGCGCGTCCAGAACAATCAGGACAAAGAGTTTGTGATCGTCAGCAGCGATTATGGACCGGGCGTCATTCGCCGCGAGGAGCTGCTGGATCGCGAGGGCCGCATTACCGTCAACAATGGCGAGCGGCTGCGCGCCTTTTTTCAGGAAGTGCATGGCGGCGAGAAGTTGTTCACGCTGACGCCAAGCGGTCGTATTCGCCAGGCGGCCTTGCAACAGGCCTTTGAGCAGCGCATGCCAGTACGCGGACGCGTCGCCAGCAAGATCAAAGGCGGTTTCGAAATCCAGATCGGCGATGCTATGGCCTTTTGCCCGGCATCGCAGATGGACAACGAAGATCAGGCAAAGGGCGAAATGGAGTTCCTGATTACCGAGGTCTCCGGCAAGCGCGTGATTGCTTCGCGTCGAGCTTTTCGCGACGAACAGCGGCGCAAACAGAAGGAAGAACTCTCCACTCGATTGCAGATTGGCGATGTAGTCAGCGGCGTTATCGCCTCGCTGCAGGACTTTGGCGCCTTTCTGGACCTTGGCGGCGTACAGGGATTGATTCCCATTTCAGAATTGAGTTTTACGCGCCTGCAGCATCCCTCGGAAGCGGTCAAAGTTGGACAGGAACTGCGCGCCCAGGTGCTCAGCGTCGACTGGAAAGAGGATCGCATTACGCTTTCGCTGCGCGCGCTGCTGGATAATCCCTGGAAGGGAAAATTGCCGTTCAATGAAGGCGAAATACTCGAAGGCGAAGTCGATAGCGTAAAGAACTTTGGCATCTTTGTAAAGCTGCCGGGCGCCTTCCACGGTCTGATTCCGCCGGCGGAAAGCGGCGTGCCGCGCGGCCAGCGTCTGGAACAATTCTTTCAGAAAGGTCAACAACTGCGCGTTATGGTGGCGCGCATCGATCGCGATCGAGAGCGTATCAGCCTGTCCGTCAACCGGGTCCAGGATGCCGACCAACGTCGCGAATTCGAACAGTACATGCAAAAGCAAGATAGCGACCAGGGCGGGATGAGCAGCTTTGGTCGACTGCTGCAGCAGTCGCTGGATCAATCCGATCGCAAGCAGCGTAAGTAAAGCGTAGCGCTATGCGCCGCGCAGAATGTGCGTAAACAGGCTGACGCCGGCGCCGCCAATACTTTGCAACATGCCAACATCAGCCCGGCCAAGCTGGTTGGCGCCGGCCCGGCCGCTGATTTGTAAGTAGGCCTCCAGCGTTTGATAGATGGCGGTGGCGCCGATCGGATGGCCGCGACCGAGCAAGCCGCCCATCGTCTGCAGCGGCAAACCGCCGTCGGCAAAAATGGCGCCGTCCGCTGCCAGCCGCCAGCCTTGCCCGCGCTCGGCAAATCCACAGGCCTCCAGCGCCATGACCGCCATGATACTGAAGGCGTCATGCAATTCGAAAAAGTCAATATCCTGAGGACCCAGTCGGGCCATGGCGTAGGCGCGCGCGGCGCTGATGTGAGCTGCAGAAAGGGACAGCAGATCGGGGCGCTCGGCAACCGCCATATGGTCCGCTGCCGCCGCCGAGGCGACAATGCGCACCTCCCGTCGCTCGCGGCGCTGCGCCTTGTGCGACGCCGCGCCCAGAACAATGGCCGCCGCCCCGTCGCAGATTGGCGCACAATCATAGAGGCGAAGCGGCGCAGCGACGACGCGGCTTTCGTTCACCGTGCAGGCATCCACCGCTTGCTGAAAAAGGGCCTGTGGATTGCGAGCGGCGTTGGCCCTGGCGTTGACTGCAAAATTAGAAAAGGCCTCGATGTCGGGCCCATTGAGCTTCAGATATTGCTCCATGATCTCGGCCGCCGCCGTCAGCATCGTGCCGCCGCGCGCCGTCTCCAGACGCGGATGCAAGGCTTTGGCCAGGGCAGCCTGAACGCCCTCCCTGCTCATTTGTTCCACGCCCACCACCGCGACGCTTGTAGCCTGCCCGCTTTCAATCAGCAAACAGGCGGCGCGCAGGGCGGCAGCGCCGCCAGCCATAGCCGCACGTATTTCCATCGCCTCGGGAAAGCGAAGGCCGGCCTCGCTGGCGATCAAGGCCGCGAGGTGCTTGACCTGCTGCAGTTCGTCGCCAAGCATATTGGAGCTGTACACTGCATCGACGGTCTCCAGTTCGGCATCTTGCAAAGCCTCGCGCAGCACCGCAGCGCCAAGCTCCCAGATTGATTCCCTGGTTTGCTTCTGTACCTGGCGCATTGCTCCGCCCAGAATGGTGGTCTTATCCATCTACTCCCTGCCGCGATTCAAAGGCCAATCAGGTCCAGCAGAATCGAAACTCGCTGCTGGTCGAGTGCAAAGCTACAGTCGCCAGCCGTTGTCAGGGGCGCCTAATCCTGGTTGCTAGTGCGGGCCGCTATCAGTGAGCTGTCGACGTGGAGGCGCCACAGCCATCGTTGCAGGACCTCGAAAGCCCTGAATTTCTTGAGCAGCTGCGCCGGGGCGAAGAGGCCGCCTTTCGCCGTCTTGTCGACGCCTACCGCGATCGCATCTATAACCTTACCCTGCGGCTGACGCGAAATCCTGATGACGCCGAGGAACTGACCCAGGAAACTTTTCTCGCCGTCTTCGACAAAATCGGCGGATTCGAAGGTCGCTCGCGACTATCGACCTGGATCTACGCCATTGCCTCCAACGGAGCGCTGAGCCGGCTGCGTAAGAAGGGCCAGAATTCTGTCGCCTTTGACGAAGAAATCCTGGCGCGCAGCGATTGGGAGCGAAACCCGACGACGATCTTCAGCGTCAGAAAGGAAGACGACCCGGTATTGCTGGAAGAACTGCAGGAAAGACTGGAGCGAGCGATCGGATCGCTGCCAGACGGCTATCGGGAGCTATTTATTTTGAAAGAAGTTCAGGAGCTGCCGATTAAGGAAATTGCCGGGATTTTTGGGATCAACGGCGGCGCCGTAAAGACCCGGCTGCATCGGGCGCGTCTGATGTTGCGCGCTCGCTTGAGCGACTACTGGGAAGAGCAATAAGCAACGTATATGGAAGCCATCGATTGCTACCACTTCGTCGACTTGATGACGGATTATATGGACGGCGAGCTCGACCAGGAGCTCAAGCGTCTGTGGCTCAAGCATTTTGAAGACTGCGTTGAATGCCGCGAGTTTTTTGCCAGCTTCCGGAGCAGCGTAGAATTGCTTGCTCATGTTCGCCGCTACTCCTGCCCGCCGAAGGTCCAGGCCCGCCTCAATCAGATCATAGCAGAGCGCTCCTGCAGCGCCGACGGCGACCGTCTCTAAGGTCGAACTGTGTGCGGCCGCTTTGCACTGCTCCTTTCGCCTGATCAGCTGGCCCGTCAGTTTGATTTGCCTCTGCTGGAGGATCTGATTCCGCGCTACAACATTGCGCCGGGTCAAGAGATTGCCGTGGTCCGTTCCTTAGCCGACGGCAAACGCATCTTAAGCTCGATGCTCTGGGGATTGATTCCGGCCTGGGCCCGAAATAGGGCCGAATCGGCGCGGCTGATCAATGCCCGATTGGAGACAGCCAGCCAGAAACCTTCCTTTCGCGAGGCCTTCTTGCGACACAGGGCGCTGATTCCGGCCAGCGGCTTTTACGAATGGCAGACCGCAGCGTCGGGACCAGTCAAATCAGGCAAAAACGCAAAGCAACCGTACTACATTGATCGCCAGGACGGCGCCACAATGGCCCTGGCAGCGCTGTGGACGCCTTCGCCGGAAAACGATGAGCAAGCCGGAAGCGGCACTTGCGCCATTCTCACCAGAGCGGCTTCGACAGCGATGCAGTCGATCCACGAGCGTATGCCCTTGATATTGCCGCCGGAAAGCTGGTCGGCCTGGCTGGACCCTGCCTTGCAGTCAGAAGCGGAAATTGCGAGCCTGTCCCAGACAGCGCTGGAAGATGGATTTCGATTTCGCGCAATCAGTCGTCTGATCAACAAGGCGTCCTTTGATGATGCCGCGGTACTTGCGCCAGTCGACGCCGCAGCGTCGGAAGCGAACTAGCATGGCGCGGCTTGGCGGCGAGCGGCATCCGCTCATGGATCGCGCCCTGCAAGCTGCACAGCGGCCGCTGGTGCGTCGGTTCTTGAGCGACTATGCTGAACTTGCGCCAGACCCGCTCTCGCCCGCAATTCTGGCCTTCAATACGCGCCATTTCTCCGAAATCTGGAAGCAAGTCGTAGCGGAGCGCGGGGCCCACGCGCCGCCGCCCTTCTGGTGTCTGGTATGGCCCGGGGCGCGCGCGCTGGCGCGCTATTTGTTTGAAAGCAAACTTCTGAACAAGAAACTGCGATTGCTGGACATCGGTTGTGGCAATGGTCTGGCAACCATCGCGGCTTCGCTCTGTGGCGCCCGCGCCCTTGGCATCGATCTGGACGCAGATGCCGTTGATCTGGCGCGCGCCATGGCGGCTGTCAACCAGTGCGAGGCGCAATTTCGCATCCAGGATGCCTTTGCGCTCAGCAGCAGCGAGCTTGCTGAATTTGATTTGATTGTTGTGGGCGATATGCTTTACGAACAGAAGCTGGCTGAGCGCAGCCTGAAGATGCTGCAACAGGCGGCCGATCAGGGCGCCAGAGTCGTAATTGCCGATCCGGGACGAAGCTATGCTCCCGCTGTCGGCGTGCGCCAAATGTCGCGCATCGTAACGCCAACCTACGAGGACATTGAGGGCGTCGCCAGCCGGGAAACCAACATACTTCAGCTGCTGCCAGGCGCCTAGCCGGAGGACGCAAAGCTCTGGCCATCGCAGCGGCGGCAAGCGACAGTTGACCTTTTTTCAGTGCGCTCTGCTAAGGGCAGCCTGACGCTGCGCCTCAAGCGCCTTGACCTGCTCGTCGCTCATGCTTCTGACGCGATCATACTGCTGACGAATTTCCGGCGACATAGCGTCGCCCTTCTCGCCAACTACAAACTCAATCAGTTCCAGACGATCGCGCCAGCTCTTCGCTTGAAAGTCATAGAATTCATTCACCTGGTCGCGGGAGGCCTGGCCTGTAGCAATACTGGACTGAAGACTCATGACACGCAAGCGCTCCGTATCCTCGGCCTGGCGTTCTGCGGCGCTCTGTCGTCTGGGCAGCAAACTGTTGGTAGGGAAACGATCGCGCAATCGATCGAAGACGCGCATTGCTGAATCGGGAAAGCGCTGGCCGGTCATCGGGTTGACCGGGTTGTCTGGATTTGCGGGATCCAGAATCTCCGGCTCCTCGCCATTGTCGGGCAATTCGCCCTCCTCTTCGGCGATCGGACGGCTGAGTTGCGCGCTGGAATAGAAAGGGGTATCGAAGATTGATTCGGGCCCGTCCTCCTCGCCGCCAGAATCCGCGCCAGCCCGACCGGCCAGTACTGCGCCAATCAGATCGGCATCCGAATGTCCGGCCGACTCCCGACTCGATGTAAACAAAAAGTAGAATGCCAGCGCCGCACAGCATGCCAGATAAATGGGATAGACCAGGGCGTTGGATTTCATAGCTGGAGCTTTGCTTGACCCGCAAGGGCCGCCTGCCACGCTACCAGCTGGAACGCGTGATGGCAAGAAAAGCGGCCATTCTGGCGGCGGCCCTGGGTCTATCCGCCTGCGGCGTGAACGCCGATGACGCCATCTACCCTCTGTACGTGGCGCTCACGCCCATCGGCGCCCCGGCAATTGTCTCCGTGCAGGCCGTCGAGATTCAAGCGATTGGCCAACCGCTGCAGTACGGCTTCGACTTACAATACTACCTTACAAATCAAGAAAGCGGATTTGTTGGCTACAACCTGTATATCAACAACACCGCAACCTCAGCCCAGGCCATTCTGGGCGGCGTCAGCGGTCAGCCCTACTTGCCTTCAGGGGTCCGCCCCAGTTTCAACCACGCCGACCAGCCGCCGGATACCACAAATCGCATCACGCAGCGCTTGAACTACTTCAAGGCGCCGCCCTCGCCAGAGTACTTTGCTACCTGCGAACGTTACTATTTTCGGATGAGCGCTTATACGCGCGAAGGCCTGGAATCGATTGCCGGCGCAGAGATCAGCGCCTGCGCCGCTGCCAATGTGGCCCTCTGTCCCTCGGGAACTCCGTGCAATCCCTGACGCTTACGCTTGATCCGGAGCTGCCGGCCGGGCCGGCCCTTTACATCGTCGCCACGCCGATCGGCAATCTGGAGGACATCAGCCTGCGCGCGTTACGCGTGCTGGCCGGCGTCGATTTGCTGCTGGCCGAGGACACGCGGACGACTTCGCGTCTGCTGCACCATTATGGCTTGAAAACGCCGCTCAAGTCCTATCGCGTCCATCGTCAGCAGGAAGACAACGAGGCCGCGTTGCGCGCGCTGCAGTCCCAACAGCGCCTGGCCCTGGTCAGCGACGCCGGCACGCCAGGCCTCTCCGACCCCGGTTCCTCCCTGGTTCGCATGGTCCGCGATCTGCTGCCCGATTGTCCGCTTGTACCCATTCCGGGACCCTCAGCCCTGACCGCCGCGCTTTCGGCCAGCGGTTGGCAAACCAATCCAACGCTCTTCACTGGCTTCCTATCGCATAAGGGCGGCCCCCGCCGCCGCTTTCTGGAGCAGTGGCGGGACTTTGATGGCGTCCTGGCCCTCTACGAAAGCGTCCATCGAGTCCAGGCCTTATTGCGCGAGTCGATGGAGTTGCTGCCAGAGCGCGAAATACTGGTATTTCGGGAGCTGACCAAGCGCTTCGAGGACATAAGGCGCTGGCAGCCGGGTCAGCCCCCGGAAAGGCTACTGGCAAATCTTGAGCTTCGCGGCGAATTTACGATCCTCTTAGGGCCGCCGGGGCGCAGCCGCGATGCTGCCCCGCCCTCCGGCCAGGATCTGCCATGAGACGTTGCCGGGGGCCCCGGGACCTGGCGCTTTCCGGAAAATTATTTATGTGGATTCTGCTGGCGGCCGATAATGCAAATGGAGAGGTACACTGTCATGATTATTGATAAAGTCGGGGGCGTCGGTCCCAACTACGGACCCAAAAAGAACGAGCCGACCGCTCGCGCCGAAACCCCCTTGCGCGCCGGCGATGCTGTAACCATATCAGCCGAAGGCGCCCGCGCAGCGGAAGCAGCCCGGGTTGCCAAAGCCGCGCTGCAAACTGAAGAACCGGATCGCGCCGAACGCTTGCGTGACATCAAGGAGCGCGTTGCTCGCGGCGAATACGATGCAGTAAGCGATGAGCAGGCCAACCGCGTGGCCGAATCTTTGCTTGGCGTCTTCTTTCGCGGCTAATTCACAGCGATTCCGTATCTCTCAACTGTGATTGGCGAAGAAGTTCGCAGACCAAGGGGCGCAAACCAGCGCCCCTTTTCTTTTTTATAGACCTCGCGCGCCTGGCCCTGCTACCGGGCAGACCTAGCGGTACTTCTCAATTTCGACGGCCAGACGATCGATGACTTGAAAGTAGGCCTCTACCATCGGACCTTCTTTGAGCGCTGCCGCCAGCGGAACGCCTTCTTCGCCGGACTGCATGATTGCTTCTGTAATTGGAATGTTTCCCAGCAGGGGGGCGCTGTACTTCGCTGCTATAGACTCGCCGCCATTGCGCGAAAAGATATGCGATACATGTCCGCATTCCGGACAGATAAACTCCGACATATTCTCGATGACGCCCAGAATCGGCATCTTAACATCCATGAACATACGGATGGCGCGGCTGGCGTCCTGCAGCGCCACATTCTGAGGCGTGGTGACAATCACGGCGCCATCCACCTCAACCAGTTGCGCCAGCGAAAGCTGCACATCGCCCGTTCCTGGCGGCAGATCTATGATCAGGTAGTCGAGCTCGCCCCAATTGACCTGAAACAGAAATTGTTCCACGGCCTTGCCCAGCATCGGACCGCGCCAGATAACAGCCTGATCATTCTCCAGCATGAAACTGAAGGAGACCAGCTTTACGCCATGCGCTTCCACCGGAAAGATACGATTCTTCCCATCGCCATGCAGCGGAATCTTCCCCTGCAGTCCAAACATGCGTCCCAGCGACGGGCCATAGATGTCCGCATCGATCAAACCAACGCGCAGGCCGCGCAGCGCCATGGCCGCCGCGAGATTGGCAGCAACGGTGCTCTTGCCAACGCCGCCTTTGCCCGAGCCCACCGCGATCAGGTTCTTTACGCCCCGGATTCGATTGCCATCGTCTCCCGGCTTCAGGCTCTCATCAACTTCAAAGCGGATCTTGAGCTTGGCCGGCAGTTCCACGGGTGAAAGCGCCTTGCGCACCTGCGCCTCAAGCGCAATCTGAGCTTTCTTATCAGCGTCGGGGCTGCGTAGCAGCAGGCGCAGGCTTTCGCCGTCGGCGCTCAATCCGCCGTACATGCCAAGGTCGGCAAGGCTGCGCTTATAGCCGGGGTGTTCGATCGTTTCCAGCGCTGCCTGGACGGCGCGCTCCAGTTCTGCAGTTATCATAGTTGCACTGACCGCTCATGGAACGGCTCGAGGCCAGAGTTTCCTCTATGGCCACGGCCGCTATTCCTTTTGCGGCGAAGCTGCGGCGCATTTCGCTGGCCGCCGCGGCGCACCGTCGTTCCCGTGTCTTGTGGACCCTGATCGCCGGATGAGACTCGCCTGGAAACTCTGTATTGGCATTACCGCTGGCAGCAGCGGCCTTATGGCGCTCATTGCCCTGATCATCTTGCTGGCTCGCCTGCTCAGCGCCCAGGGCGCCTCGCCGGCGATGCAAAATTTACCGCCCGTCTCTGCAATTGCCGCCGCCTCGGGCGTGCTGCTGGCACTGGCGTTGTGTGGTACGCTGGGCATCATTCTGCGCCAGCGCCGACCAGGGGCGATTCTGCTTATTGTGCACGCGCTTGGCCTGTGCCTGCTGGGCGCGGCCTGGCTTCTGGGAATGATCATAGCTGCTCGCAGCTCCGGCGGAGAGGGGGCGTTTGCGCTTGGGATCGTCTCCGGGATCGGGCTGTTGCTAGCTCTGGCCGGGGTTTGGAATCTACTGAGCGCGACTCACCCTCTGGCGCCGCCCTGGCAACGGTCAACGCAGGCTGTTAGCGCAGAGTAGCGCTGTCCCTGCCGCAAGTCCCTGCCGCAAGTCCCTGCGGCGAATTAGAGCCGGTCCCAAAACTCCACAGATGGGGTTTGGGGACGCGCTCTTAGAGGCGGCGTCGCTCGTCGCGCAGCGTCTTGCCGTCGCCCCACAGGCGTTCCAGATTGTAGAACTCGCGTTGTTCGGGCAGAAATAGATGTACGACAACGTCAATCAAGTCGAGGATCACCCAGCCGGAGGCGAAATCGGCGGGACGCACGTTCATTCCACGCGGAATCTGCTCGGCAAATCGCCGACTGAATTCGCGAACCAGCGATTTGAGCTGAACTTGAGAACCTGCCGTACCAATTAAGAAGATGCCAAAGTAGGGGTTCACTCCCTCCAGATCAATGGCGAGCAGGTCCATGACCTTCTTCTCGTCCAGAAAATCGATAATCTCCATGGCCAGTTTGCGGCGGGCGGCAAGCGCCGCCGACTGTTGATCGATAGCGTTCGCTTCTTTTTGCTTTTGAGATTCGGGATTGCGCGGCATGGTAATTTAATGTAAGTGTTTAGGATTGAAGTCCTCGCCAATCAACAAGGACACGCTGACATTTGCGGCGGCCCGCCCAAAGGCGACTCGGGTGCGATCCATCCCTGTCAATTCTAGAACCCGACGAGGGGCGTAGGTATTGCCGGATCGATCGACGATGTAACTGGAAGCAAGCGGCTTCAGCGGATAGTTGCCGGCGTTGAGTACTGGCAGGGCGCGATCCTGCAGGAATTGCTTCACGCGACGGGCCTGACCGCCAACCTCCGTGCCATTGAGCACCTCGACAGGGAATGTGTCCTGATTCAAGCGCCCGGCATTCAGATTCTCTACAAATTCACTGAAGAGCACTCTGGATCGCGTCTCCTTTACCAGCAACTTCCCGCCGCCAGGTCCTGGCACGAAGTCCAGCGGCAATTCAAGACAACTGATTTCGAGCTCGCTGCGCCCGACGATATAGCCAAAGAGGCTGGCCAGCTCCTCTGGATTCATGTTGGTATCCAGCAAACCAACGGCGCTGTGCTGGACGGCAGCGCTGTCCAGTTTGTGCGCAAATTCGGCTGCGTTCCAGAAGAGCGTTAGCAGCAACGACTCAACGCGGTAGAGGCGCTCCACTCCGGACAGGTACTCGCTGCCGCGCTCCATTTTCCTGCGCGCCAGCGCGTATTCCAGGGCCTGCTCGCCTGGCATGATGCGCAGACCATCGGGATACTGAAAACGCGCATTCTCGAAAACCAGCGGCGCCTCCAGGAACATCGACAGGCCCTCGCCCAGATCGAGCAGTCTGCCCAGCTGGGGCCGCGAAATATGAAGGTGATACTCGCTGCCAAGGTCGGTATACTGGGAGAAACGGTCGGCGCCAGAAGGACTCATGGACGACAGCAAATCGCCGGAGGCGTCAAAGCGGGCATCGGTGTTGGCAAAGTAGAGCAACAGGCGCTTTCGTGTTGGAAAGAAAACGGCCTGCCCTACCACCGGAAGCGAACCATCCTCTTCCGTGATTGCAAAGCGTACTGCAAAAGGCGCGCTTTCGCCCAGGCGGAGGTCGATGGAGTTCGATGTGGCTCGATTGTAAGCCATCAAGCCGAAGAAGACAGCCAGCCCGATGCCTGCGATCCACAAGGCGCGCTTTAGCTGCGGGGGCATGCGACCAGCTTCGGCTTGCCGGCGCCAGGGCCAACCGATTTCAGCATGTCAGGCGCTGCGCCGGTCGCCAGCGGCGGCTCGGTAGAGACCCTGTTGCCGGATGTGCTGCAATACCGCCGGACTCAACATGCGGCTCAAGGCCGGCGACTCCAGGCCCTCGGCCAGGGCCGCTCTGGTTTCCCGGCTGGACGCTTCAACCAGCGGGTTGTCCAGGATCCGGATCTCTGGTCCGCAGTTGCTGTACTGGTGCTTGAAACGGCGCGCCGTATTCTGCAACATTTCCTGGCGATCCTCTGATCGACGAAAAACCAGCAAGGTGTGATGAAACAGGATATCCTGGAAATTGCGCCAGCGTTCCAGGCTCAGAAAAGAGTCCGAGCCCAGCAACAGGCCGATGCGCGTATCTGGAAATTCCAGGCGTAGATCGCGCAAGGTCTGTGCTGTGAAGCTTGGGCCGCCACGCTGCAGTTCCAGGTCCAGAATACGGATGCGATCGCGATGCTCGTCGATTTCCAGAGCAATATCGCCAAGGGCGAGCTCCAGCATGCGTTTGCGCTCGGCAGCGGAGGCCGGCGGGGAGAGCGTCTTAAAGGGCGACAGGGCCGCCGGACAGATGTCCAGGTCATCGCACAGACCTTGCTGCAAGGCAAAGCGCACCATCGCCAGATGACCGCGATGCGGCGGATCAAAGGAGCCGCCAAAAAGCAGCCGTTCCACAGGCTTATACTTGCGCAGCGGTCGGCGCATGCGTTTCCAGAATAACATCTAAGTACCTCCGCCCCGTTTGCTCAAGTGCGAACTTGACCCTCGCCGCGCATCAAGTAGCTGGTCGTGGTCAAATCGCGAAGTCCCATTGGTCCGCGAACATGCAAACGACCGGTCGAGATGCCCACTTCAGCGCCAAAACCCATCTGTCCGCCATCATGGAAGCGCGTGCTGCAATTTACAAAGACGGCAGCGCTATCACAGGCCTTCTGAAAAGCCTCGATCGCCGCTGACTCCCGCGCCACAATGCCTTCGCTGTGCCCGCTACCGTAGCGGTATATGAAATCCATGGCTTCGTCCTGTCCATCGACGATCTTAACCGAAAGACGCTCATCGAGGAACTCCTCGGAGTAAGCGGCGTCTTCGTCCTCAATTGGCGTCGCCGCCGGAAAAAACGCGCGCGTTCGCGCACAGCCCAGCAGTACAGCCCCGGCAGCGGCCAGTCCCGCCAGAAGCTCGCGGGCCCAGGGGTAATCCTTGTGAATCACCAGGTTTTCGATGGCGTTGCAAACGGAGCTGCGTTGCAGCTTGGAATTGATTGCAATGGCCAGCGCCTGCTCCGGCGCAGCGCTCTGGTCGATGTACAGGTTGCAAACGCCCCGGTCGTGCTTGATCACCGGGATCCTGGTGTGCGCGTTAACGAAGCGAATCAGCTGCTCCCCGCCGCGCGGCACCGCCAGATCAATGAGATCATCGCGCAGCAGTAGCGCCTGCATCAAGTGGCGGTCAACATTGTCAACCAGCTGCACCGAGTCTGGCGGCAACCCGGCATCGCTTGCCGCCTGCGCAAAGAGCGCTGCCAGCGCACGATTGCTGTGGATCGCCTCTTTGCCGCCGCGCAGAATTGCACAATTGCCGCTTTTGACGCATAGCGCGGCGATATCGATCGTTACATTGGGCCGCGATTCAAAGATGGTAAAGACAACGCCCAGCGGCGTACGACGTTGCAGCATTTCGATGCCATTGGGCAGGGTGCGACCGAGGATCACTTCGCCAAGCGGGTCTGGAAAGGAGGCAATCTCCTCCAGCGAGCGCGCCATATCTGCCAGCCGCGACTCGCTGAGCTTCAGGCGATCGACAAGATTGGAGCGCAACTGATCGGCGGCAGCCTGAGCCAGGTCCCTTTGGTTGGCGGCAAGTACGCTCTGGAGGCCCTCGGCCGAAACCAGCGCCCCGGCCAGGCGCCGCAGCGTGTCATTGCGCATGGCCAGCGAAGCCTGCCGCAGACGGCGAAATGCTCCACGCGCGGCGCGAGCAATGGTTTCGGCCTGGGGCGCAAATTGACTGACGGAAGCGTCCGCTTCTGATGTAGCATTTTGTGTGATCGCCGTCATACTCATTGTGAACAATCGCGCTGCTTGAACGTCTATATGGCCAAACGAGAATCGCTTGCCACCCCGACGCCTGGCAATTCCTTTCTCAACATCTCTCCGCCATTGTGAGGTTTCCGCCAATGAGTGATTCGACCACGGAACGCCCCAGCCCAGTCTTTGTAATAGTACTCTCTATAGTGACCTGTGGGATCTATTTATTTTTCTGGTACTATCGAACCTACGAGGACCTGGGCAAACTCTGCGGGCGGACTCCTACCGGCAATGGCTACTGGATGGATCTGCTACTGACCGTCGTCACTTTCGGATTGTGGAGCGTCTACGTCGACTATACGATTTCAGAACGGCTCAACGAAATGCAGCAGCGCGCCAGTATGCCGGAAAATGACACGCGCATCCCGGTTGTCATCCTCGACGTTGCTGGAATCGTCACGGGTTATCTGACCGGCGTAATCTCCTGCGCCATCCACCAGGATCAAATCAACAAGGCTGCGGCCGCTTTGCAGGCTGCCGGTTTGTCGACGCCTCCGGCGAAGACGGCCGCCGAGGGCGGCGACGCCGCCGGGAGCAATCCCTGGGGCCGCTAGAACTCTGCGCTTCAATCGCGGCGTTCTAGAATCAAGTTGTTACGATGGATCAGTTCCCCGGCGCGCTGTAAGAGGCCGCGCGCTTGAATTTCTTTTCCAGAAAGCCCAAGCATGGCCCCTACCTCGCGGTAGCTGTAGTTGATGATGCCCCGTCCCAGCGGGGCGCCAGAAAGGCTTTCCATTTCGACCAGGTCGCCGGCCAGAAATCGACCGCGCAATCTGCGCACGCCGGCGGCCAGCAGCGAAGAACCGCGCTCGCGCAAGGCCTGTTCAGCGCCGGCGTCAATGCAGACAGCGCCTTCGGTGCGTGCAAACAACAGCCAGCGCTTGCGCGCACTCAGACGCGCCGGCGTCGCGCCATATACCAGCGTACCAATGTCCTGGCCCTGCAGCAAGGCGCTCAGCGGCCGCGGGGCCCGGGCCGGCAAGATAGCCAGCGCGGCGCCGGCCATCAGACAGAGCTCCCCGGCGCGCAGCTTGGTTTCCATACCGCCGCGACCGGGACCTTCCGGTCCGCCCGCCGCCGCCCGCACTTGCGCCGTGAAGTTGGTAATTTCTGGCAGGCGAGTCTGGCCCAACAAGAAGCCTTCTACGGAAGTCAAAATAACCAGCAGATCGGCGCGGAAAAGCGCAGCCACGGCCGCCGAAAGCATATCGTTGTCGCCAAACTGCAGCTCGTCGGTGGAGACGGTGTCGTTCTCGTTAACAATCGGCAGCGCACCCATGCTCTGCAATTCGTCAATAGCGTGACCGATGTTCAGATAGGCCCTGCGATCGCGAAAATCTCGCGCCGTGAGCAACAATTGTGCAACCGGAATGCCCGCCGGCTGAAAGGCGGCGCCATAGCGCGCCATCAGATGGCTCTGTCCGATGGCTGAAAGCGCCTGACGGCGAACAATGCCCGGGTTGGACGGAGCCGGCCGCTGGAAACTTTCTGCAATCAATCGTCGGCCGGCGCCCACCGCGCCGCTGGAAACCAGAATGACCTCAATACCTTGTTGCCGCAGCGAGGCAATCTCCTCGACCAGCGATGCCATCATTTGTGCGTCGATGCCATCGGACGCGGCGGCGCTGGTTATGCTGGAAGTTCCGACCTTGATGACCAGACGACGAATTCGGAGTTTTTCCAGATAGCTAAAGCGATCCATACTATTCCCCTTCCGCCTCGCCCAGCAGCGAATTGTGCGGCAGAGGCAGGGCCGGGGCTTCAGCCGGCGTAAGCTGCCGCGGCGCATCCTGCTGGGCCGAGGATCCGGGCAGCGCCTGTTCCGCCAGCGTTGATTCGGGTAGGAGTTCAAAAAGCGCCTCAATCAGCGCCTCAACGCCGCGGCGCTCCAGCGCCGAAATTGCAATGGCCTGAACTGCTTGCACCGCGTCCGACCAGAGCTCGGCGCGGCAAACTCGTGTCTTGATTTCTGCAAGAAACGCCGGGTCATAGGACGCCAGATCGCACTTATTCAGGACGACCAGCGCCGGTCGATGGAGCAGTTCCGCGCTGTATTGTCGCAGCTCGTTTTTTAACAGCTCAATTTCGGCGGCGTGATCCAGACTTGCAATATCGATCAAATAAACGATCACTCGCACGCGCTCAATGTGACGCAAGAAAGACAGCCCCAGGCCATGACCGCGACTGGCGCCCTCGATGATCCCCGGGATATCTGCCAGAAGCAAACGACGAAAATTGGCGCCCTCTACCACTCCGATATTGGGGATCAGCGTGGTGAAAGCGTAGTCGGCGATCTTTGGATGACTTCGCGATACTGCCGCCAGCAATGTGGATTTCCCCGCGTTGGGCAGCCCCACCAGACCAACGTCGGCCAGTAGTTTCAATTTCAACAGCAGCCGACGTTCCTCGCCGGGCAGGCCGCTTTGTGCGTAGGCCGGGGCCTGATTGACGCTGCTGGCAAAATGCTGGTTGCCCAGGCCGCCTTTGCCGCCGCGCGCCGCCAGAACGCGCATCTCGCTACGATCCAGATCTGCCAGAAGCTCGCCGCTTTCGGCATCGTAGACCGCCGAGCCAACAGGCAGTCGCAGTTCCGCGTCCTGACCGGCCGGTCCGCTGCATTGCAGACCGGATCCGGCTTCGCCGTCCGCGGCGCGATAAAGCCGGGCCTGGCGTAGATGGCCAAGACTTTGCAGGGAGGGATCGGCGCGCAGATAGAAATCCCCGCCGCGCCCGCCGTCGCCGCCGTCAGGCCCGCCATGCGGTCGGTACTTCTCGCGCAGAAAACTAACGCAACCGGGCCCGCCGTGTCCGGCTCGGATGCGAACTTCAATTTCGTCTACGAATTTCATTCAACCCGCCAGGCTACGGGCTCTTCGCTTGCGGCGGCGGCCCAGAGAGCGCGCCGCCGGAACGAGGGTGCAAATCAGTTTGCGGACGCAGCCTGCGGGATGATGCTGACTTGCTTCTTCTTGCGATTGATGTGCTCAAACTTTACCACGCCGGTAGCCAGCGCAAACAGCGTATGGTCGCGGCCAACGCCCACGTTCTTTCCGGCGTGAATCCTGGTTCCGCGCTGGCGCACCAGGATATTGCCGGCCAGTACATGCTGCCCGCCATAACGCTTCACTCCCAGCATTTTGGGATTGGAATCGCGTCCGTTTCGTGTAGATCCGCCGCCCTTCTTGTGCGCCATCTTCTTGCTTCCTCCGCGACTCCTGCCGCGCGCTTCCTGCGTCAGACTGAGAACCAGTCTGATCGCCTTCTTAATAAAACAACTTCAATCGCCCTCGGTTCTCACCTGCACCCTCAGCGGATGCTCAGCCGCCACGCTGCGCAGACCCAATGCAGCTGAAGCAAATAGCAACTCCGTTTCCGGCGTACTATCCTCCAGCGCAATCTGCAGTTGCAGATAGCCGCTGGCCGCTTGCCTGTCCAGCCGGACGCCACAGAGGCGCTCTAAGCCGGCCGCCAGATTGTCAGCCAGGACCGATGCTGCCGCGCAAACGATATCGCTTCCTGCCGCCGCCAGACCGGCATGGCCCCGCATACTGAGCGCGACCGCCCGCCCCTGATGGGTCTGGAAGCAAACCTCGATCAATCAGCCCTTGATGGCCACGACCTGTAGCTTCTGCAGCTGCTGGCGGTGGCCCAGACGGCGGGTAAAGCCCTTGCGACGCTTGAACTTCATTCCGCTGACCTTTGGCGAGCGAATGATTTCCAGAACCTTGAGCTGAACTTGAGCCCCGGCTACCGTCGGCTTGCCCACCTTTACAGACTCGCCCTCGCCTACGACCAGGACATCGCTGCAGGTAAATTCTTTCCCTGCCTCCTGCCCGCTGAGCTCAGCCAGGAGAATCATGTCTTTTTCTACACGGTGCTGATGGCCGCCAAGTCTGATGTAAGCGTACATAATCCTTTCTCTTCCGCGAGGCCAACGCCTGACGGCGGCCCGAAAAATTCCGGCCGAATGGTCATCTTCCGGCCCGGCGTCCGCCGGTCAAGCAGCCTTGACCGTCAACTTTGCCGGCCAAACGCGAATAACAGTGAAAAAATAGATTCTCTGCCGTGTAGAAAGATTGGCGCTCACCAATGACATACTGCGCCCCGTATCGATGAAGTCGCTTCAATATAAACTGCTGGCAGCTTGTCTGTCCCTTGGTCTTCTCCCGGCCTGCCATGCTGCGCAGGGCGACTGCGGCGACATCGATTGCATCAACCTGCTGCAGGGCTTGCTGGCCAGCGGCCTGCTCACGCCGCCAACGCGCTATGTGTATGTTCGGGCGTCGACTGGCGATATTGGCGCGCTGGCGCTCAGTAGCAACGGCGCCCTCTCCCGCTTGAGCTATTCTGGCTCAGGATTCGTACCAAGCCGTCGACCGCTGGGCTTTCAGCGCAATGGGCTGCTGCTGATTACAATATCCAATTCTGCGCTGGAAACGTATGCGATTGAGGGCAGCAACGGAGACCTGCGGCTGGCAAGCTATGCCGACCTGACGACCTTTGGCGGATTTACTGCGGCGGCCTACGACCCTGTTCAGAATGCAGCGCTCGTTTTGAATTCGGCGACAGGCGCTTTCAGAAGCTACTCGATTGCAAGTAGCGGGCTGATCACCCTGCGATTATCATTCAATACGCCCGAGGTCTTACAGATGCAAGGCGGCGAGACGCTTCCTTATTACGATTCCCAGCTCATTCATGGCTCAAATGCCGGAATATTTCTGACTCGCTTCGTCGCGGGCGGATTACCGTCCGCCTCTACTTTGCTAATTGCATCGCCGGCGTTTTTGACGCCTACTGCAATCAGCCTTCTCGAACCGCAAGGCTGCGCCTATGCGTTCCGGTTAGGGGTTTCTTCGCTCAATTCAGTCTGCTTCAGTTCGGGAGCGACTCCAGTGTCTGTGTCTTCTTCGATCTCACTGAGCGGACCACTTGCGGTGCTGCCCTCCGGCCTCCGCGGCTACGCTGGATTCAGCGCTGACCTGGCAATTTTCAATTTGAGCGGCCCCGGACTGGCAACCCAAGCCACAATTGTAACTGCAGGGAATGCTGTTTCGTTTCGCACTTTCATGCTACCTTCAAACGACAGTCGATACTTGATTGCAGCTGACGGACTGGACGTCGTCTATTCATACTCCGTTTCCGGATCGCCAATTAAAACCGGAATGACCGCCGCCGGTGTAGCCGACTTTGACTACCCTCCAGTCGGCGCTGCATTTTAGCCGGGCGTAATCAGCAGGAGGGCATTTGCCCAGCGACGCCGGGATTCAGTCCCACTCTGCAAATTGCGGCAAGCCATCTGTGAGCTGGTAATAGTCGCCCTTGCTCTCAACGAATATCGGTTTCTCAAGTTCTGTATCAGTGCGACCATCAAAGGCGCCCATTGAAATCGAAATATGCTCCTGATCTATTGGATCCCAGAACAGAGACGATCCGCACACCGAACAAAATCCCCTGCGAATCGCCGACGACGAGCAATACCAGCTCAGCTGTTCAGCGCCGAATATCTTCAAACTGCTTCGCGGCACGTTTGTGGAAACATCGAAGTGTCCCGAATGTTTTCGGCACTGGCGGCAATGGCAGGCTGTCGGTTCGGAGAGCGGGCCCTTGACCCTGAAACGGACGCGTCCACAAAGGCAGGATCCCTTATACACCGGCGGATACCCCCGGTTCAATATACAACAGATACAGACGCGGGCGCTAACATTTGTCGGACTGGAAGGCAGCGAGAGATGGATCGCGCTCAACCGCGGCGCATCAGGAATTTCTCCAGATACTCGGTGATGTCCATGATATTGCGATTGATCATGCGCTTGAATTCCGGCGGAATGTTTTGTGATTTGATGACGCGGTAGTAGTTCAAAGCGTTTTTTAGCATCTTGCGGCGCGTGAATTCCTGCGCCTTGATCAGCATTGGCTTGTACTTGTAGTAGGCATACTCCATGGTGTGGTAGTCGCGGCTCAACTTGAACGAGTCCGGAATCTTGGAGAAATCGTAGGTCAGCGTAAGGAAGGGCGCATCATCCTCTTCCGGCGGCTTGAGCTCGAGAATGCCATGGATTTCCTGTGGCGGCGGCTTTTTCTCTTCCTCCGGCAGTTCGATTTCCGGAAGTTCCGGTCCTTCCTCCAGCTCCTCTGCCGCCATTTCCGGCGGCGCTCCGCCTTCCGCGGCGCCGCCGCCAGCGCCGCCTTCCTGAGCGGCGGCGGCCATTGCGCCGCCGGCAAAATAGGGATCATCGGCGGAGGGCATGCCCACCGCGATCAACTCCGGAGGAATCAGTTCCGTTCTGGCCGGCCCCTTCTCTGCTTCTTCGGGCGGCTCCTCTGGTTTTTCCGGAGCGGGCGCCGGTTCCTCTTCCGCTTCCGCCACTGCCTCTTCGGGCGTCGGCTCTTCCTCGGGCGGCTGGGGCGGCGCCGGAATTTCTTCCGGCTCTTCTTCTTCCGGTTCCGGCGCTGCTATTTCCGTTTCAATTTCTGGCGGCTCTTCCTCGGGCAGCGCCTCGATCGGCTTTAGCGTTGCCTCCACTGGAATCCTGAAAAGCGGCTTCTCCGGCGGCTTTTCTTCTTCCTGCTTCTTTTTCCATTCCTCGAGCTGCTTCTTGCGCTCCTTGTGCCGCGCCAGTTTGTTGAGGAAATCCTCGCGCTCTTTGAAAAGATCGCGCTTCCGTCGATCAAATCCGCCGCGGCGATCCTTGCGATCGGGATCCTTTTCTCTCCTGCGATCCGGTTGCGTGCGCCTTTCCAGGCCGCTGCGTCGGTCTTTCAATGGAAGGTGTTTGAATTTCTCCCACTCGCGCTCAAAGTCCTGATCGCTCCAACCGTCGGTCAGCAATCGACCTTGTTCATCGACCTCAAAGCCGGGAGGCATCGCTGCGTCGCCAACCGCACCTTCCCGCGCCTGCTGCAACAGATCAGAAACTGTGACGGCAACGATTTCTCCCATCCCGGGGATGGCTGGCTGTGGCGCAAAACCAGGAGCAAATGCCGTCGGCGCAGCGGCGCTGGCCGGCGCCGCCGGCAACGCGCCGACAGTTGGAGCGCCGGCAACTGGAGCGCCGGGCGCTGCGCCCAGGCCAACGCTGCCGCTAATCGAAACCGGAATCGGCTGCTGCAGGACCTGCCCGATCTGCTGGACAAGCCCCTCTGAAATAGTGCGCAATCCCTGGCTGAGATTCTCCAGGGCAATAGCCTGAGTAGTCAGCGGAATGATGATTTCTGGAAATTGTAAGGTCTCATCCTCGACGTCCGCACCGGAAAGCCAGCGCTTGATGTCGTCGACGTTCACCTGGATTCGGCTCTGAATCTCCTCGTCATTGACGCGCCGCTGTACGCGTTCATAAACTGCCAGCGCCTCTTCGCCCTTTTGCTTTTCGACCAGTGTGTCTGCATTGAGCAGCGCGCGGCGGTGGTGGGCATGGCGCGAAGCTCGACCAATCAAGCCGTCGGCGTCGTAGGTGACTTTGAGCGGCCGGCGACGTGTACGCTGCGCCTTCGTTTTCTGAAGCGCCTCTTCGATCGTTGCGCCGGGAACCACATCGGGCCGTATCTGCTCCGGAGCGCGCTGCAAGGCCGCACGCAACTCCTCGCCCGGCCTGGAACCGCCAAGAACCACAGCCTTTCCGGCTTCGGCGGCCCCTGCATCGCGATTCGCCTCGGGCAATTCCGGACTGGAGCGCGGACCGCCGCCTCGCGACTCGCCATCGTCGTCCTTTCCGTCTTCAGCAGGACGCTCTCCGCGCGCCGCCCATAGACCGACGCCGGCCGTGAGGGCGCCCAGCAATGCAAGAATCAACAGCTCCATGGCGGTATAAAATCAGACGTAGCGGCGCTCGAGGGCCTTGCCCTCCAGCCAGGGCCTGAGGCCATGGCTGTCGCGCCGGCCAGGGTCTTCCGGGTACATATCGACCGGGCCGGGGGGCAGTTTTCACTATGGCCTTGCCAGTTGAGCGATTGAATGCAAGTTTAGAGGGAGAATTTCACTTCCGGGGGAAACGTGTCAGCGCCCCCTTTGCCCTCCCCGGAGACCTGGTCCAATTTCAAATGGGCCGTCACGGCTTCCGGATCCGGCATATCGAGCGGGCCGCAGCCTATCCGCCGGAGCTGCCATTGGCCAAAGCCTTCTGCACAGTTTATGAACGCTGCGGAGGCTGTCGCGGCCAGCACCTGCAGTATGAATTCCAGCTGCAATTGAAGACAGGCCCCATCCGAGAACAGTTGAGGCAAGCCTACGGCATTGAGGTTGAGGTTCGGCCTGCTCCGGCGTTGCAGGGACTGCGGGGCCGCATGGACTTTGTCGTTGATGGAGCGCTTGTTGGCCAGCGGGCGCCTGGCGAATTTGAAACGCTTGTTGATATCGATCGCTGCCCCATCCAGAATGAGGCTGCAAACCAGGCGCTGCAAATCTTCCGGCAGAGCCTCGCTCGCTTCCCCGAAGCTGGATTTCAGCGAGCAACTCAGAGCGGCAGTGTCAAATACTGTACGCTGCGCGCCGGCGCACTGAGCGGCTGCATGATACTCACGGTGGTCGAAGGACAGGAAGGCAGCCAGCACTATGGCGCCCTGCTGGCCGAATTGCAGGCGCGACTGGCTGAAGGCGGCGCAGAGGCGGATTATCCGTGGAGTCTGGTCGAGACCGCCGTTGAGATACAAAACGAAATGAGCGCCACGCCTGGGGGCCGGGCCATCTTCGGCGAAGCGGGATATCGCGAAAGGATGGGCGGTAGAGAATTCTTTGTACCCTACGATGGTTTCTTTCAACCCAGTCCGCGAGCCTTTGAAGTTGCACTGCAGGAGATGTTTTCCTGTCTGGATCAAGCTCTGGCCGAACGCGCGCAGCAGGGAAAGGCGGCCGCCTGTGCGCTGTACGACCTCTACTGCGGGGCCGGCATACTTTCTGCTTTGTGTCTGGAGCGCGCGACAGCCGCCTTTTCCAGAGTATTTGGCTACGAATTTAGCGCTTCAGCCGTGGCTCTGGCCTCGGCCAATATGCCAGACCAAACCTTGCCTTTCAGCTTCAAGGCAATGAATCTGGATCAGGCCCCGCGCGAACTGCTGTCGGCGGCGCAAGGCATTGCCATCATCGATCCGCCGCGCGCCGGCATCAGTAAGGCGCTGCGCCGCGCTTTACTGGATGCGCGCGGTCTCAGTCACATCATCTACGTGAGCTGTAATCCCAAAACTCAGCTTCAGGACTTCGCGGAGCTCAAGGAGTCTTACCAGCTGCTGCGAGCTCAAATCATTGATTGTTATCCGCACACGCCTCACCTTGAGCAGGTAGCGCTGCTTCGCCGCCGCGACCATGCCGGAATTTGACACTTATCAAGTTGGGAAGTGAACGATCAACGTCGTGATCGACGGACTGTGCGCCATCTTGCGAAACAGTTCGCTGTCGAGGGCAAGCAGATCAAACTGAGCGATGTAAGAGTCGTCTATGAGTCCCGGTTCGACTTCCTGGATCGCCCGAAGCTGAGCGGGCAAACGGCGGGCGCTTCGCCTATTCGGTCCGGCGAAGGCCGAAACGCATTCGATCCGAGAACGGGCCGCGCCCGCCGCAAAAAGCTCTAGCAATCGAAGGTCGTTCTCATCGCCGCGCAACAGGAGGACGCGGCGCGGCGGAAGCAGGCCACGCACTGCCAGCACAGCGACCGGCTGGCGGGCGCGCTGAATGATTTCACGATTGGGTCCGGCCAGCAGGTCATCGGAAAATACGCTGCGCGCGCCGCCCAGCAGTACCAGCCTGGCATTCTGTTGTTCGGCCTGGGCCACGAGCGCCTCAGGCAGATTGGCCCCCGAGCGCATTTCGATTTGAGGGCTGAAGCCGTGGCGGGCCGCGTTTTCAAGTACGATGGCGCGCGTTTGAGCAAAATACATCTGTGCATCGGCTGGCGACAGGTCTCCGGCCTGCAGTAGATGCAGACCGCGCACCGGCTCGTTCCAGGCCAGGGAATGGAGCAGTGTGAACATTGCCTCCGCCGTGTCGCGTCGACCGAAGGCCAGCAGGGCGCCGCCCGGAGCGGACTTTGACGAAACTTCCGTGGCGCCAGCGTCGGGCGAAAGCCAGTTAAGCAAAGCCAGCGCCGGCGAAGTCATCACCGTCGTCGCCAGCGCCATGACAATCATCATGGCAAATAGCGATGGCGACAGCACGCCCAATTCGAGACCAATGTTCAGCACAACCAGCTCCATCAGTCCGCGCGTATTCATCAGGATGCCAATGGCTGCCGAGTCGCGCCAGCTTTCCCCAACCAGTCGCGCCGCGATGGCGCTGCCCCCCAATTTCCCCACGACTGCGGTCAGAGTAATCAAGCCGCAGGTCAACCAGGCGCTTGCGTCTTCAAGTAAACCAAGTTCGGTTCGCAGTCCCGTAAATGCGAAGAACAGCGGAAGCAGCAAACGCACGCTCACATCGGACAGCTTTTCGCTGAGCATGCGTCGCAGTTCGCCGCCGGCAGGCATGATTACGCCGGCCAGAAATGCGCCAAAAAGCGCATGGACGCCAATCGCTTGCGTGACCATGGCGCTGGCAAAAGGCGCCAGCAGAAATAGCGTCAGTACTGCGCCACGCATTCGCTCTTGCGATGCAAAGAGCGCTCCCAGACGCTGCATAATCGGTCGCGCTACAAATGCTATGGCGAATACAAATAAGCCGGCCAGCGCTACAACAATTGCGCCGGCGGCGGCATTTCCGGCGCGAACTACGGCCACTACAATCGCCAGCAAAGACCAGGCAGTTACGTCGTCCGAGGCCGCACAGGTAAGGACGATCGCGCCGAGGCGTTGCCTGGCGAGGTTGCGCTCTTGCAAAATCCGGGCAAGCACCGGAAATGCAGTGATGCTCATGGATATCCCGATGAACAGACTGAAGGCCAGGAAGGATACTCCGCGCGGCGCCTGCATCGGGTAGAGCCAGAGGGCCAGTGCAATCCCCAGCAGAAATGGCGCCGCGATGCTGGCATGGCTGACAAAGACCGCCGCCTGCGCCTGTTTGCGCAGCAGGCTGATATCCAGTTCCATTCCGATTACGAAAAGGAATAGAACCAGACCAATCTGACTTAACAATTCCAGCGGCAGCAGTGTGGGCTGGGCAAAGAGAAATTCCCGGGCTGCGGGCCAGAGTAAGCCCAGGGCGGAGGGTCCTAAAGCAATACCTGCCAGCACCTCGCCGATGACCGCCGGTTGACCTATCCGTCGACAGAGGGCGCCGCCGATACTGGCAACGCTGACAACTACCACAATCTGCATCAGCAGTGCGGCCAGCGGCGATCGAATCCATTGCAAGGACAAATCGCTCAACGCGTTAGAAGAGTCGCCCTGTCCGGCGCCAACGATTGCCGACGAGGGGAAGGCGGAATTGCCAGCATACAGCAGAACAAAGGCCAGGACGATGGCGCCAGCGGCCAGCAGTCCGTAAAGGATGAGGGAACGGCTATGCACAATCGCCCCGTTTGCTTTTCCGAGCGGCTGCGCCCTGGCTGACTGCCAGATTTTACATGGCTCGACGTCGCGCGAGCACCGGCAGCGCCGATGGCGCTGTCAATCAGTTCCGGCAGGACAGTACGCGGTTTTCGACCGAGCAATTGCGATTGTGTTCATCGCCGACTATGGTGCCCTCGCCGCTGTCGCCGTTGCCATCAAATCGACCCTGGTATTCTACGCCGTCGGCAAAGAGGTAGGCGCCAAGGCCCTGCATTCGCCCGTCGGTAAATTCGCCAACATAGATGTCGCCGTTCTGAAAATCGTAGCGACCAATTCCGTGACGCTGGTCATTCTGAAAAGCGCCCTCGTAGAATTCGCCGTTTGAATAGCGCAGGATGCCGTTGCCCTGTCGCTTGCGCTCGCGGAAGTTTCCGCTGTAGGCCTCGCCATCCCTGTAGACATAGACTCCGCTGCCATTCTCGCAATCGCCGGAGATACAGCCGCGCTGGATGCCGGAGCTGGCGTCGCCCAGCTCTTCGCGCACGCGCTTGCTCTCAGCGCTCAGAGGCGGTCCGATACTTCGTTCGACGCCTTCCACTTCCGCGCTCGTCGGCGGGGGCGTCGCTGGCGCTGCAGCCGTTGGCGCCGCGGGCGCTGGAGACTGTGCTTCGTCTGCGCTGCGGCACGCGCTTGCCAGAGCAGCGCACAGCATTACGAAAAGAATCCCTCGCCACAGTCGACTATGCCCCATTGTGTATCCGCCTTTCGCTCCGCCTGGAATTCGCAGCTGTGCGCTTCTCGCCGATCGGCGATTCATCCGACGTAAGAAGCGCGGCCATTCCTATTGAAGATCGGCGCCAGCGCTCCGATCGTGTAGGTCGCTTTGCCAGAAGTAGCGTTCGTAGGGCGGGTCCGCCTCGCGGATGCCAACCTGCCCGCGCGCAATCAATTCCAGCAGTATGGCGTGAACCGTTGCCAGAGCAGTGATGTAGTGGCTGCTCATTTGCGCTTTCTCGCCAAGCGCGGCCCGCGTCAATTCAGCCAGATCGTACTCCGCGTCCCGCAATCGACGCACCACTCCCCGTTCCAACAATGATAGTGTTTTTGATATTAACTTGATGGCCTTCTGCGGCGAGGCCGGTTCGGCGCCGTGACCCGGGAGCAATCGCTTGATAGGCAGTTTCAGCAGCCGCGAAAGGGAGCGATGGTAGTGTTGCAGGTTGCCATCCAGTTCGGCGTAAATCGACGAGATATTCTCCAGCACCAGGTCGCCCGTAAAATAGAGCCCCTCGCCCAGCAGGTAGGGCGTGAGGTGGTGTCGATTGTGACCCGGCGTATGCAGGAAGCCCAGTTCTCGACCGCCAATGTCGATGACATCGCCCTCGACCAATTCTACGTCCATCCGCAGGCGGTCGTCATAGCGACCCTGACCGCTGGTCGAGCTGAGAAAACGGACCCAGGCGGCGCGGGTCTTCTCCAGCATTTCGAGGCGAAGGGAGCGCTCCGGATGAGCCTTGTAAATCAGACGCTCCATGGCGCGCTGGTGCAACTGGATGTGGAGGCTGTAGTCGCCAACCCAGGCCGCCATACCCTTCATCCCATAAAACTTCGCTCTTGTATAGTGACGCAAGGTCAGCGCGCCGCTGATATGATCAATGTGTTCGTGCGTATAGAAAATGTGCGCCAGGTCGCGAAATCCAAGGCCCAGTCCGCGCAGCGCCCGCTGCAACATCCCCAGACTCTGAATATAGCCGCTATCTATCAGCGTCGGCTGATCGGAAAGTATCAGATAAATGTTGTTAGGAGCATAGAATGGCTGCGGCACGGAGGCGACGTACAGCTGCGCTCCAATTTCACGAAATTGCGGCGTCGCTTCGTAGCGATGAACCTGCACCGGTCGTTACCGGCCCTGCGCCTGAAAGTCAGCGAGGCCCTGCTCAAACAAATCCATACCTTCGGCGGCTCGATCAAGACTGAGATTCAGCGGCGGCATGATGCGAATGACGTTGCCCGCCGTGCAGTTAACCACCAGCCCGCGCTCCAGGCAGGCGTTGACCAGGGCGCCGCCCTCGCGATCCAGTTCCACGCCAATGTGCAGTCCGATGCCGCGTACTTCGCGGATGCAGGAAAACCGGTCGCGCAGCAGGCGCAGCCGACGGAAAAGATACTCGCTGATGCCGGCGGCATTCTCCAACAATTCGCGACCAACAATGATCCGCAATGTTTCGAGCGCAGCTCGCGCCGCCAGATGATTGCCGCCAAATGTAGATCCGTGCTGCCCTTTGCCCAGATAGGGCGCAAATTCCTCGCCGATTAACAGCGCGCCAATCGGCAGTCCGGAGCCCAGCGCCTTGGCGAGGCTCATGACATCGGGGATGATGTCATAGTGCTCGTAGCCCCACAGTTTTCCGGTGCGACCCATGCCCGTCTGGATTTCATCCACAATGAGCAAGGCCTTGTACTCGCTGCAGAGTTCCCGGGCCAGGCGTACAAATTCGCGATCGAGGACATGGATGCCGCCCTCGCCCTGCACCAGTTCCAGAATGACTGCGCAGATGCTGCTTCCGTTTTCGTCGAACTCCTTGCGCAGCAAGTCCTGGTCGTTGCGGCGCAGATAAACCATGTCTGACAGCAGCGGCCCGAAGCCGCCGTGGATCTTGCTCTGGCCGGTCATGCTCATGCCAGCGGTAGTGCGCCCGTGAAAGGAGTTCTCGACGCTGACAATAGAGGTTGCGCCGCCGCGCGCCTGCTGGCCATAGCTGCGAGCCAGCTTGAAGGCTGCTTCGTTTGCTTCCGTCCCGCTGTTACATAAAAACACGCGCGAGGGAAAGCTATGGCCGACCAGCGCCTCAGCCAGCAGCGCCTGCTCCTGGCTGTAGCAGAGATTGGAGGAGTGGATCAGTCGCTCCGCCTGATCACGAATGGCCTCAACGATGTCGGCGTCGCTGTGTCCAATGTTAGTGACCGAGATGCCGCAGTGAAAGTCCAGGTAACGCTTTCCTTCGCTGTCGAAGAGGTATTCGCCCTGCCCAAAACTGAAGGCGCGTGCAATCGGCCGGCCGTAGTTGCCCAGAAGAAAGCGATCGCTTTTGGCCTTTACTTCATCGAAGCTCAAGGCACGGAAGAAATCAACGCTCATGGGCGCCTCCGCGGGGTGTGCTGCTGACCGGGGGTCTGCAGGCCAGGCTTTTGGCCAGGCCTGCAGCCGCAATCAGAAAGGAAGCAGTTTGCTAGCCCGCAAGGCCGGTGCGCGCGATGAAATGGCCGGAGACCGAAGCCAGCTCGTCTTCCAGGGCGGTACGCGCTCGAGCCAACTCCTCCAGACTGGTGGGTTGCTGTGCGGCGCGCAGACTGGCGTAGAGTTTGACCTTGGGCTCAGTTCCCGAAGGCCGTATGGTCAGTTTCCCTTCCGGCTCCAGCTCCAGCTGGATGACATTGGAAGCAGGCAGGCGTCCAAATATTTCCGGCGCTGGCTTGCCGTTTCGGGTCTGTCGCTCGTAATCGCGCATTGCCACAACAGTGCGCTCGCCAAGTTTCCAGCCGCTCAAATCCTGAGTACGCAGACCATTGATCAATTCCGCCATCTTTGCCTGACCGGCGGATCCTTTCATTGTCACGGACTTGAGGTCTTCCAGGTAGAGGCCGTACTTCAAATAGACCTCGTTGAGGTATCCGACCAGATCGCCGCGCGCCGCAAGTATCTCGCAAAGCAACAGCGAAGACGCCAGCGAGTCTTTATCCCGAACAAAGTCAACCGGCAGATAGCCGTAACTTTCTTCGCCGCCAAACAGATAGCGATCGGTCTTGCGCTTGTAACCGTGGGATGACTCATCCATGGCGCGCAGCTGCTCGGCGATGTACTTGAACCCCGTAAGAACATCGAGAATCTGCACGCCGTGTTTACGAGCAATCTGAGTCTGCAGGTCGGTGGTCACGATCGTTTTGAAAACGTGCCAGCGCGACTTGCCGTTGCTGGCGGCGCCGCTTTCGCTGAGCCGTTCACAGAGGTAGGCGCACATGATGCTTCCCAGCTGGTTGCCGTTCAGGTAGGCATAATTTCCATCGGGCTGGCGAACGCCGGCGCCCATGCGGTCGGCATCCGGATCGCTGGCCAGAAAGATGTCGGCCTGCAATTGTCGAGACCGCTCTTCGCAGAGCCGCAGCGCTTCGCGCTCCTCCGGATTGGGCAATTTCACAGTGGGAAATTCGCCATCCGGCTTGGCCTGCTCCGGAACCAGGTCGACATGAAAGCCATAGCGTTCCAGCAGGCCAGGCAGCCAGGCGCCGCCAGTGCCATGCAATGGAGAATAGACAACTTTCAGTTTTTTCTTGGATTCCTGACGCGCCGGGCTGACCCAATCCAGCGCCTTGAATTCGTCGTAGTAAGCTTTGCGAATATCGGCGCCGATGCGTTTGACCAGCTTCTTGAACGCTGCTGAATTTTCGTCTACAAAAGGGATGGAACCCCAATCCGCAACAGCTTCGATGGCCGCCTCCAGTTTACCCTGATCTTCGCCAGTCAGTTGCGCTCCGTCATCGCCGTAGACTTTATAGCCGTTGTATTCCGGCGGATTGTGGCTGGCTGTAATTACAACGCCGCCGGTAGCCTTCAATCGCCGAACGGCATAGGACAGCAAAGGCGTTGGCGTCTCCTGATCAAAAAGAAAAACCTGCAGACCCATGCTGGCGGCAATACCGGCGGTGATCGTTGAAAACTGTCGACTCATGCGACGGCTATCGTAAGCAATAACCAGCGCCGGTTTGCGCGAGGCCTGCTTCAGAAAGTTGCAGAGGCCGACAGTAGTGCGACCCACTGTCCACTGATTCATGCGTCCGGCGCCGTTGCCGATGATGCCGCGCAAACCGCCCGTGCCAAAACGCAAGGGGTGCGCGTAAAAATCGATCAACTCGTTTGGGCGTTGCTGCAGATAGTCGGCCAGGGCGACGGCCGCCTCCTCGCGAACGGCCAGCGGAAAAGCCGGTCCGGCCCAATCCAGGATCGCGCGACGAACGGCCTGCTCGGCCGGGGAGTTCACAGTGTCTAACTCGCTGGTACTCATAGCTACGAAGGATGGCGAAGGCAAGCGCGTCGCAGGGCAAGAACAAATGGCCGGTCTGTGTCCTGGCATTTGCAGTAACGCACCGTCGTCCAATCGATAGCGGCCTCGAAAATTGTATTGACCCAAGCGGCCAGAAAACAGAGAGTTCGCATGGTATGATCGCTTCCGAGACTCGTGGCAACGTGCTGGTCCTGCACGTGCAAGAGCCCCGGGTCGATATGGTAGTTGCCCGTAAGTTTCGCGAGGGCCTCTCCAGCTACCTGAAGGACAAGCCTGGCCGCATCGTCCTCGACCTCAAGGAAACTGAATATTTCGATAGTTCCGCCCTTGGCGCGCTTGTGGCCTTCATGAAGGACGTCAAAGCCTACGGCGGCCGCCTCACTCTCTGCAATCTGTCGCGCTCGCTCTTGACCCTCTTGAAGCTTTCCAAGCTCGATCTGCTATTCGAGATCTCCGAAAGCCTCGAAAAGTCGCTGCAATAGGGCCACGCCGGCCAAAAAGCGCCATCGGCGCTTTCAATTCAAGGGCGCACTGATTTCGATACTCAATCCATGGCCCTTGCCGTCGCCGACTCTGTGCTGAGCATGGAGGAATCTCTGGTACGCTCGCTGCAGAAGATTCTGCGCTCCGAGGCTGAGGACTTTACTGAAGATACCATTCTGAACTCGGATATCAATCAGATCCGCCATCTCTTTTACTGGCTGCGCGCCGAGCAGCGAGCGATCCAGGTCAGCTACGCCAATGAGGTCTATACCGGGCACGTTCACGATGTGGACGAAGCCAGCGTAACGGTCGACGCTCCCGGCTTTCAAGAGGAATCAATGCGGCGCTGCCGGCTGAAGTTTGAAAGCCTGAACACTCTCTATCAGTTCGAAGTCCCGATCTTGCAGCTGCGCGACGAGCAGCTGGTAGTCCGACTGCCGGCCTACATTCAATCGGCCAAACGTCGCAAGCACCGCCGTGTGTTTGCTGATGATCTATTCATGCGTTTCGGCATCCTCTATCAGCCTTTGCATGGGCGACGGGGCGCAGGCCAGCTGATTGAGCAACGCTATCCCTACATTGTGTCGGAACTTCGGCGCGATGAACCGGATCTGGCGCTGATCAATCGAATTGTTTCCGAGGAGATCAGCAAAGTCTCGCGCGACTTCTTGATATTTTTTTATCCGCCGGAATACCGCAAGAATCTGATGGAGTCGTTGATTGCAGAGGAAAAGAAATCCCTGTTTCTGCGCGATGTCAGTCGCTTGCAAACTTATGTTGAATCGCAATCGCTGCTGGGGCCGATCAACTACAACCGAGAATACAGATCGCAGATGCGTAACAGCGAATCCGAGGATGAAGCGCTCGGACCGTTTCGGCAAATCCAGCGTCAGGACATGGAACGTCTGATCGCAAACTATGTTTGCTCGCCATTGATGATCTTTGATGAAGTCGTCGGACACATCTATGTAAGCACCGCCGTGCTCGACAGGCATTTGATCAGCTACGACGAGGCCTACCGCATTGACCTGCTGGCGCAACTCCTGAGCTATGCGATGAGCAAAACGGTAATTGCCCGCAGCTACTTTCGCCACACCTATACGCGGGTGATCAATATTAGCATGGGCGGGCTGCTTTTCGAGCTGACCAATCGACAGATATTCGACTTCCTTACCTTTCATGATAAGCTGAATATGCTGACGCCGGTACGACACTCCTTGCTGAATTTCAAGGGCGAAATTACCCGCTTCTATCCCTCTCGCGATGGCTTCAATATCGGCGTCCGGTTTTTTCACGCCGGACCGGATGATTACCGGATGCTGGAGAGCTTCATTTACGATCGCAACAAAGTCCGCTTTGGCTAGGATGCAACGATGAA
>JAIBBN010000018.1 GCA_019694655.1 Leptospirales bacterium | reverse complement strand
CTGAAGCCAGCAAAATGCAGGGATGCATTTTGCGTCCCAACTGCTGATTGAAAACGTGCGACGAGACGCGCACGACGCGCGGCGAGGAGCACGTAAAAATGAAACAAAAAAAGGGCCCCGTTGCCAGGGCCCTCAGGAGTTACACGAATGACTCTTCCTATGTCGGAGCGGCTGGCGCCGGCCGTAGAAGAATTTTTCAAGAGCTGAGCAGGATCTCGGGGCGGCGGGAAACCGCGGCGCGCCGCTGGCTATTTCATTGCGAAATGGATTTCTATCAAGCCGGCGACAGTATAGAGATTCAGAGCAAGGGTCGGCATGTCTGGCATGTCCGGCGCTGCGTTGTGGCGCAAATCGGCGACCATCGGCGTGGTCAGATCGACGCCGGCGGCGCCGCGCATGAATTGCTGGATGGCGACGCCGGTAATCATATTGGCCACTTCGCCCAGCGCATCGCGGTACTCGCTGCGAACAAGGGCCTCGTCGGACCCGGGCATCAGGCGCGCGGCAAGCTTCAATGCGGATTCATAGTTCATCGAATAGATGGCGTGACCGCTTTGCGCCCCCGTGATTCCAACAAAAATGGCTACTTCGTGCGAGGGCCGCGGATTGTTCAGCAGCAGCGATCGACCCCGAACCACTTCCAGCTTTGCCAGTTGCCGCAGCACGCCGGCGGTCGCCGCCAGGATCGGATTGATCAGCTCTGCCTTCACTGTTCCTGGTCCACAGGCGATTGCTCTTCCCCGGGAATATGGAAGCGACCACGCAATATTTCTTCGTTTTGCAAATAGCCCCGCGCCTGATTGCCAAGCTGACCGTTGATTTCTTCGCGCTTGCGGTCCAGCGATGCGGCCGCAGCCGGCTGGTTGGGGGTATGCACGGCATCAATCGCAGCCACCATTGTGTATTCGCCGTCGACGTAGACGCCGGCGCCAGCGCCTGCACCCCGGGTGGCCAGTTCCGTCATGAAGGCTGGAATGGCCAGTGAAACGAGCTGTCCGCTGCTCAGCTTGACGCTGCCTACGGAACTGAGCGATACATTGACTGCACGCTCGGCCGTCATTCCCAACAGCTGCTCCGCCTGCTGGATCGAAAAGCCGCGCGGCAGTTCGGTCAACGTTTTGCGACGCCGGTTCATTTCTTCTTGAGCCAGACGGGTGCGCAGTCGATTCTCGGTGAAGAGTTTCTCACTCTCGTAGGGCTTGCGTTGCGACTCCTCCAGCCTGGCCTGTTCCGCATCATATTCTCTGCGAATTTGATCTTCAGTAATGGTCATTTTCTGCCGGATCAAATCCTGCAATTGCGGATTGGTGAAACGAATGATACGAGCGTCGAAGCTGGTAGTCTGGGCCAGCATGCTGGCGCGAACCATCGATTGGCTGACCAGATGACCTGAATTGTAAAGCTGAGTGGAGGCCAGCTCGGCGCGGCGCAACAGCCGACGCGTCCGTAGCGGCAATGCCAGCAGTCGTCGCCGGTAAATTTCTTCCACCGGCATACGGTCTTCAGGCAGGACCGAGTTCTGATTGCCATGCAGATTGCGCGCTTCTTCGGCCACATCGGCTATGATCTTCTCTTCCGTTACATCGAGTCCAAGTCTCTCGCCAAGCTTGGCCAGGCCGTAGGTTTCCGTGAGCTGGCCGCGCCGGCATTGGGCCCGGTTGAAGAAGCGCGAAAAATCCTGGTTGGATTGGCCGCCAAATTGGGCGGACAGTTGCGCCGCAAACAGGTTGTACTGCGCCTCGCAGCGCGAATCGGCGGCGGCTAGCAGCGCCCTGTCCAGTTCCTGGCCATCGAATTCGCCCAGTCTGCCGCTCTGCGCCAGCTGATCCATGTATTCCCGCGAGGCGCCGCGATTGAATACCAGTCCGATGCCCATGATAATCGCCAGCATTGCGATGATCAACCAGGCGGCGCCTTTCTTCAGTAACTCGAGTGCATCATTCACCGGCGCAGCTTTTGTTCTATGGCCTCCGCCGCCAGCGGAAAATCGACGGCAGGAGACTCCCGGCGGCCGATGATGTAGGCATAGTATGGTCTGGGCGGCTTTCTTGTTAATTGCCGGCGGCGCAGCGTGCATAGCTTACGTTGCCTATGCGCTGTTTCATACTGGCCGACCTGCGCTGCAGCGCCCGGCCGCCGCCAGCGAAGGCCTGCGGCAGACAGCGGAAGGGCCCGCATCGCCGCTTGTTCCCCCGCCTTACAGCGTAGAGTCCGGCGCCAGTGTGCCAGCTTCGCCCTCGGCCTTTCGTCGCGTAGAGCTGGAAGGTCTGGCCGAGACGCTGCGCGTGTTGTCGGCCGCCCGCCCCCATCGGCAAAACCCGGACAGCGGCATCACGGTGCAGGGAACGCTCTATCTGGACTATGGCCGCCGCATCTTTCGGCTGCAAAGCGGCGACGGCGACCAAATGCTCAAACTCTTTCCAGAATTGAAGCGCATTGGCGCTGGCACAATGTCGATCGATGCTGCCGCCTTTCGCATTCTGTGCGGACCGGCTATCTACAGTTACACTGCCAGCGAACTGGAGCAAATTCTCTTTCAGTCGGGCGGTCTGGCTCTGCTGCCCTCCAGCCCTGCGGTTCCAGCGCCGCTGTTTTTGACAGATCAATTCGAACAGGTCCGGCAGTACCTGAAACGGCGCGCGCAGGTTGGCGCCGCCTGAAAATCTCTGGCCCTTCCCTTGCGCTCAAGAAATAAGGTTTCAAACGTCAGCGCCCTTGCCGGCGTTGCCCGGTCCTCATTGCATGCTCACCCGAGACTACCGCGTTACTTCGCGTCGCAAACCGGGACGCCGGTGGCTCTGGGCGTTACTCGCCGGATTGGCGGTTGCGGTCGCGTTTTTGAGCTACTGGTTCGGTACGCGCATTTACTATCGCATCACTGGCGATGCAATCTTGCGCATTGAGCGCAAACTGGATGATCTCGAAGAGCGGTGGCAGAAGCGCACCGGCGACAGCGCTGATCTGCTGGAGAGTCTGAAGGATATACGCAAGCTACTGGAGATTCATGGCCGGAACAAGCCAGGGGACCCTGAATTCTTCTACTATCAGGGACTCCTTGACTTCTATGAGCTGGCCTTGCGCGCCCCGCTGGATGGCGACTCGCTGGTGCAGCTCAGCGGACGGGGCTACCTTCCACAGCCGGCGGCCGCGGAAGAAGGTCGCATGGGCATTGCCGCGCTGGCCTTGCGCATCTCTCGAGAAATGCGCAAGGCGCTGGCGCTCGAGCCCGAGTTGAAGCACTCCTCGGCGGCGCATCTGGCCCTGGTCTACGGAGACCTTTTCTACACTGGCCGGACAGATCCACAGCTGCTGGAGCTGCTGGCGCGCGCCAAAGCGGAAGAACTCAGCGGCCCGCAACTGGCGTTGCGCGATTGGATCGGTATGGCGCTCTACTCAATTCTCGGCAAGAATGGCGAGCTCACAGCGCTTGCCGCACAGGTGGCAGCGCCTGCGGCAGCAGGCGCGGTTCCTCGCCTTGCGCTGAGCGAGCGGGCGCGCATCCTGATCCTCGCGCACGGCGCCTTGCATTCGCGCGACTATTTGCAGGCCCTTTATCTGGCGCGTCAGGTCAAACAGCAATCGACTGAATCTCCGCTCTATGCCAGCGAAGCGGCGCGACTGGAAGGCGAGGTGTTTCTGGTCCAGCGCGGCAAGCTGGCGGCGCTGCCCTACTTTGAGCAGGCCTTACAGCTGGCCGGCGGCGCCGACCCCTTCCTCGAAGAGCGCATTGAGGCTGTGAAGCCCGCAACGCCTTGAGCGTGGGGCGCTGCAACATCCTTTGCTTGACGGCAGGCCCCCCTGCGACGCCATGGGCGGGCTGGTAACCATCCGCTGGATGGTCGCCCAAAACGCAGCAGGGAAATCGAATCCATGTTCCTGGATAGAATCTACGGCATGTTCTCCAACGACATGGGCATCGATCTGGGTACTGCCAATACCCTGGTGCATGTCAAAGGAATGGGCATTGTCCTGTCCGAGCCGTCGGTCGTTGCCGTTCAGTCTTCCACCGGCAAGGTTCTGGCCGTAGGTCACGAAGCGAAGCGTATGCTTGGACGCACGCCCGGCGACATCGTTGCCATCCGACCGATGAAAGACGGCGTTATTGCCGACTTCGAAACCGTAGAAAAGATGATCCGCTACTTCATCCAGAAGGTGCACAAGCGCACCACGCTGGTCAAGCCGCGTATGGTCATTGGCGTTCCATCGGGAATCACTGAGGTGGAAAAACGCGCCGTGCGTGAATCGGCGGAGCAAGCCGGGGCGCGCGAAATCCTGCTGATTGAGGAAGCCCTGGCTGCCGCCATTGGCGCCAACGTTCCAATCAACGAGCCCGCCGGCACTATGATTGTCGATATTGGCGGCGGAACTACGGAGATCGCCGTTATTTCCCTGGGCGGCATGGTCATCGCCGATTCGATTCGCATCGGCGGCGACGAGTTTGACGAAGCAATCATTCGCTATCTCAGAACGCAGTACAACCTGGTCATTGGCGAGCGCATGGCCGAAGATGTGAAGCTGACCATCGGCAATGCCTACCCCGAGAAGAAAACCGAGGTGATGGAGCTGCGCGGCCGCGATGCGATCAGCGGCCTGCCGCGCACCCTGGAAATTGATTCCAACGAGATCCGCAAGGCGTTGAAGGAGCCTATCGACGCCATTCTCGAAGCCGTTAAGTCGACCCTGGAGCGCACCCCTCCGGAGCTGGCCGCCGATATCGTCGAACGCGGCATTGTAATGACCGGCGGGGGCTGCCTGCTCAAGGGTCTGGACAAGTTCCTGAGTAAGGAAACTGGCGTCCCCGTCTTTCGGGCCGAGAATCCGTTGACCTGCGTGGTGATGGGCACCGGGAAATACCTGGACGAATTGAAGTACGTTCGGTCAGGAATGAAATAAGGCCGATCGCAGACCGCCGGACCGTTGAATGAGAGACAAATCGGTCGATGCTGCCTGCGCCCATGAGTGCGCTGTCAAAATTACCGGGACCTGTGGAGCGACGCCAGCGATGTTTGCTCCGCGATCGGCTTCCTGAATAGGCGGGAGAAATCGGGCCATGCTCTGGGACATACTCTGGCGGAACCGCAACAGCTTCAGCCTGACGTTTTGCATCGGCTTTTCGCTGATCAGCCTCCTCTGGCAACGGAATCCGTTCTCACAGGGCATGGGCTATTTTGGCCGACTGGCCGATCGCTTCACTTCCACTCTGAATTCCGGTTTGAGCTTTGGCGGCGCCATCTGGGTAGAACTGGATAAGTACCGCGAACTGGAACAACGCTATGAGCAGGCGCAGAAAGCGCTGGAAGAGCACCGCCTGGAAAAGGACAAGTTCGACTTGCTGCGCCGCGAAAACGAGAAACTGCGCGAAGCGCTGGGCTTTCTGCCCTCTGCAGACTATCCGGAAGTACGCGCTCAGGTCATCGGCGCGCGTCTGAACACTCTGTCGCCGCGCATCATCATCAATCGCGGCGCCGACCAGGGCGTAACGCCCTTGATGCCGGTAATCGCCCGGGCCCATGACGCCAATCAGAATCTGATCCGCTGTCTGGTCGGCGTCATTGTTTCTGTCGACTCCAGCACGGCTGTAGTTCAACCGCTGGTTCACCCTGGCTTTCAGATGGGCGTACGCATTGGCGACTCAGGTCAATGGGCAATACTCAACGGCAACAGCGGCCGTTCACTGGAGCCAATCATCACCTTCATTACTGCAGATAGCGATCCGAACCGGGCCATCCTTTCGCACACCGATTCAGCCATTCCGAAGGATCAAATCGTATACAGCAGCGGCGAAGGCGGCGTCTTTCCTGCGGGTATTCCCATCGGCTTTGTCCGGGGCGAAGGGCCGCGCGAGAATGATTTTCGTACCGCCTACATCCAACCCATCGCCCCGATCGAGAATCTGGACATCGTCTCGGTCTTGCTGAAGCGGCCAACGCCCTGGTCCAGCGGCTGGGATCAGCGGGAACGATGGGAAGAGCATCTGGAAACAGAATTCGGACCTCCGGTTTATACGGATTCCACGTTGCGCGAGACTGCGCGGCGACGTCGCGACAACGACAGCGGCGCTGCTCCGACCAATGCCGCCCAGAGCGCTCCGCAACCATTGCCGGAAGCGAATCCCGTCCCGAACCCGGGCGCCGCAGCGGAAAAACCGGGCGAAACCCAGCAACCGCCCCGAAGGCGCATCCAGAACTTCAATTTGCCCTCGCCGGGCGCAGGAAATCCATAGATGTTGATCGAAAGCGGAGTCATCGCCCTCGGCATGGCGATCTGCTATTTTCTCAAGGACATCCAGTTCTTGAGTCTGAACTTCAGCTTCATGAACACCGGCATCATCAATCCGGACTTCCTGTTGATGTTTGTAATCTTCTTTGCATTGTTTCGAGGAGAGCTAACCGGCTTGTGGGTCGGCTTCTTTGCGGGCCTGCTTGAGGACAGCGCCAATTGGGTCGTTGGCCAGTCCTCGGCGGAATTCACCCCGCTGATCGGGATCCATTCGCTGATTTATGCCCTGAGCGGCTTCTTTCTGGGTAAAATCAATCGGGTAATCGATCGCCGCCGGACGCTGCCAATTATAGTCCTCGTATTGATTTCTACTTTTGTCGTCCGAATACTCACCTGGCTCTTGCAAGGAATCGTTGACGATTTCAACAAGAACTATTCACTTTTTGGTCCAGCCCTTTACACCGCATTCATTGCGCCGCTCTGGTTCACCCTGATGGGTTGGATCTACCGTATCCGCGAAACGGGGGAGGAATGATACCATGAGTCGCTCCCTGTACGAATGGCGCCTGGAGAGAAAGTTTCAGATTCGATTGTACATACTTACTGCCGTTGTTTTCGCGGTTATCCTTTCTTTGCTGATTCAGCTTGGCAATTTGCAACTGGTCCAGGGCGCTGAAAATCGCCGGCGGGCGCGACAGTTTGTATCGCGGCAGGAGTTCACCGTAGCCCCGCGCGGCCTTATGTTTGATCGCAATTACAAGCCAGGCGACGAACCGCTGGTGCAGAACATTCGATTCAAAGACTTTGTGGTCTATCCGGCGCGCTTTGCCAGCCGCGAGGAAGGCGAGCGATTCCTTAAAAGCTTCTGCAGCGTGATGGGTCGGGACTATGCGGAATTTGCCCGCTACCTGCAGCCGGCCGCGTGGCGTTCTCTGGTGCGCAAGAACGAATCAATTATTCTGCTGACGCGCATGACGCGTCGCGAAGAGGAGCGCCTGGCCGATCTGCATCTTGGCAATCAGGGCGAATTCCTGGTCAAACATATGCGCTACTATACCATGGGACCGGCGCTGGCGCATGTGTCGGGCTACATCGGCCTGCCCTCGGCCACTCAACTGGACCAGGGCCTGGCCCTTTCCTATCAGACCCTTGGCAAAGATGGGATCGAGGCGCGTTATGATTCCGAGCTGCGCGGCACCGACGGCGTTCGGCTGCGCCACCGCATCATTGATGCTGAAGAGCAGGTCGCCTACACCGAACAGGGCAATACGCTGATTCTGACGATTGATCGTAATGTTCAGGCCGCCGGCTATCGCGCTTTGATCAACGGCGGTTTGCGCGGCGCCGCAGTGGCCATTCGTCCGGCGACGGGCGAGATCGTAGCCTTGATTTCACAGCCCAGTTACGATCCCAATATTCTCTCCAGCGGCAATAGCGAGCAACGGGCCCGCCATCTGGAAGAAGTGCGCGATCACGAAGGATTCTTGAACCTTGTGACCCAGGCAAAATTTCCGCCTGCCTCAACATTCAAGCCGCTGGTGGCGCTGGCGGCGCTGGAGGCCTCGCCGCGCCACGATGTAACGCGCAGCACCAGCTACAGCTGCTACGGTCATTTCACCCTGCACTCCAGCATGCCCGGCATCCCTGATACAAACTTCAACTGCTGGCAGGCCGGCCATGGAACCAATGACCTGGTTGGCGCCATTGCCCAGAGCTGCAACGTCTACTTCTACAATCTGGGCTACCATATCGGCGCGCGCCCGATCATACAGTACGCACGCGCCTTTGGCTTTGATCGCAAGACGGAAATTGATCTGCCCGGCGAGGTGGAAGGACGCGTCCCCGATGCGCGCTGGAAACAATTGCACATGTCCAGTCGCTGGTATGACGGCGACACGGTGAATCTTGCCATCGGACAGGGATATCTGGAAACGACGCCGATGGAGCTGGCCTTGTTCTATTCGGCGCTGGCCAATCGCGGCAAGATGTATCGTCCGCATCTGGTGCGCGAGGTGCGCGATCCAGTGGACGACGGCGTTTTGCGTCGCTTTCAGCCGCAATTGCTGGCGGAAACTCCCGTATCGCTGGATTCGCTGGCCACCGTGCAGGAGGGCTTGCGCGCTGTAGTTTCCCGCGGCAGTGCACGCCATATGATGGCCATTCCGGTGCCGATCGCGGGCAAGACCGGCACTGCGCAGACCCGCAGCCGTACGCGCGGCCGCAACCACGCCTGGTTTGCCGGCTTTGCGCCTTACGGCGCTCCGCCCGAAGAGCAACTGGTCATCGTTGTCTTCGTTGAGTACGGCATGGGCGGCGGCGCAATGGCGGCGCCTGTAGCCGGCGAGATGTTTCGCGCCGCATTTCGCGACTACATCCCGCCGCGCGCTGGCAGCGCTGCACTGGAGCTTGGCTCGCCGCCAGCCGGCGCGGCCGCAAGCGCGCCATCTGGCGCTGGTCCGACGGCGCCGCTGCCAGCGCCGCAGGTTGAACAATAGGCAAGGCAGTCCGGCGGCATAGCAGTGGACCAACTCAGGCGAATCGACTGGATCTTCTTTGGCGCAGCTGCGGCAATTACCATTGCCGGGATCTTCACGCTCTATGCGCAGGAGTCGATCCTGGAAGAGCCGCCGGGCCGCTGGTACCGGCAGCTGATATTTTTCGGATTAGCTTTGATTGTTTGCTTTGCTATAAGGCGCGTAAACTACCAGGTTCTTGGCGGATTGGCCCTTCCGCTCTACGGCATCGGCATCTTTTTGCTGCTGTTGACGATGATCATCGGCGACGAAAGCAAGGGCGCGCGTTCGTGGATTCGATTTGGTTGGTTTGGCTTCCAATCTTCAGAAATTGCCAAGCTGGCAACTGTTCTGTTATTGGCAAAGTACCTGGAGTTGAAGGAACGAGAACTAAATAAGCTACAATCGCTGGTCATTCCCGCCGGCATAGCCCTCTTGCCGATGTTGTTAATCGTGGTGCAGCCTGACCTTGGCGGCGCCGTCTCCATTGCTCCCATTCTTTTCCTGATGCTGTTTCTGGCAGGCGCAGATATTTACCACATTGGCTCAGTCGTTGTGCTGGGGGCCGTGGCGACGCTGATCCCGCTCTATGTTGAGTATCACAAGATCACGCTGGTCAGCCCGCTGCTCGATCGCCTGTCCTCTCTGGGCGCAGAGTCGCTTTTGCCTGCGGTTCGTATCCTGAAAACGGACATCTGGCGATTCGTGAGCGACGGCGCCATCCCGGCAGGCATCGCCGAACAGGATCGAAGCTACTTAACAAATCTACTGGGCAACGGCGCACTGATGCAGTCGCTGCGCGACGCTGCGGATACTGTGCGTTTTGAATCTGGCGGCGTCTTGCTGCTTGCTCTCGAGAACACAACCTTGCTCGTCATCCTCGGGGCGATTTTCGCCGTCATTGCGCTGGCTCTCTTCGTTGTTCGAATGACGCAGGGACAGAGCATGGCGCGACTGCGCAAGGCTTACATTCCGCTGGGCGTCCTCGGCGTCGCCCTGCTGGCGGCAGCCACCTTTCAGACAACCCTTTCATTTAAGTACCACCAGATTGCGCGCATCACGGCCTTTGTGAATCCGGATCAATTTCCGCGCGATCTGGCCTACCAGATTCGCGCCTCAAAGGCGGCCATCGGCTCCGGCGAGCTAACGGGTCGCGGATTTTTTCAAGGCGATATGACCGTTGGCGCGCGGCCGCTGGTGCCTGAAGCGTTCACCGATTTTATTTTCACCGCCTGGGCGGAGCGTACTGGTTTTCTGGGCAGCGTACTGATGCTGGCCTTGCTCTTTTTGATTCCGCTGCGCGCCCTGCAGGTCAGTTTTGAATCGCGCGACCGCTTTGGCGCCTTGCTGGCCGGCGGTCTGGCAGCTATGTACTTTCATCATATGGCTTTCAATGCCGGCATTGCCCTGGGCCTTCTGCCGGTGACAGGATTGCCCCTTTCCTTTATGAGTTACGGCGGATCGCATCTGCTGGTAAGTTATGCCGGCGCCGGAATGTTGCTGAGCATTTTTCGCCGGCGCTTTGCCAATTGATTTTTGCTGCACTGCGGACAGAGTGCAGACAGGTGTCCCGCCGCTGCCGCCCTTCTCAAGCCGGGCCGCGAGTCGGATCAGTCTCGAGGCCGACGATATAGAAAGGACTGAGAGGGCCGAAGTACGCCATGGCAAGTCTGGATCTGGACCAGCTGGAACAACGCATATCCGAGGCCTGCGAGGCCGCGCGGCGCACGGCCGATGCCGCACGATCCCTGCACGACAGCAATCTGCAAACTCGTCAGCGATATGAAGAGGCGGCAGAGCACTGCCTGGCCCTGCAGCAAGCGGTCCAGGAGGCCCATCCGGTTTTACAGGAGCGAGCAAAACGAGCCATGGTCCTGCTGCAAACCCTGTTGCGCAGTCCCTCGGGCAGCGAGCAGCGGCACGAACGACTGCAATCAGAACTACAATCGCTGCGCGAGAGTCCGCTCTGGACCGAACGGATTCGCCACGCACGGCGCAGAGAGCAGAAGGGTCTGCAATTGTTACAGCCAGGCCCCGCAGCTGCGCTGGTCTTCTACGAATGCGCCGGTTTGAAGCTCTGCAGCTGGGGCCGACTTCGCTACAATGTCCGCGAGGCCGACGGCTTCGGCCGCTATGCTATTGAGCGCGGTCAAGATCTGGCTATGTTTCCTGATTTGCGATCGCTTGGAATAAGGCCCGACTCGGCGCGCCGCTACGGGATGATGGTGTTTGATGGTTCTGAGCCAGGAAGCCGGCGCGGCCTATTATATGAGAAAATCATACGAGTGCAACGGCTGGCAAGCCCGCCGCAGCCGCTGCGACCGCTAGCGGCGCCGCATGATGCAATTGCCGGCCGCTATCGCAGCGGCCGGGATGAATGGCTTTACGTCAAAAGCTAAGCGGCCTCAGCCGTTGCCGGAAATTGCGTTGAGCACGCCATCGTAATCATTGAGGTCTTTGAGAAAGCGCTCATAGCGCGATTTACCCCACGCTTTGGCCAGATGCCGGGCCAGCTTTTCTTCGCTGCTGCGAATCGCTTTGCTGACTTTTTTCCCTTTGGCGGTGACGGCCAGGCGCTTCACACGACGATCTTCCGCGTCGGCCTTGCTGACCAGCCAGCCGGCCTCCTGCATGGCGCGGATCGCCTGACTCATCGTCATTGGATCGCGACGCAAAATGCGCCCGAGTTCGCCCTGCGCCACGCCGCTATTACGATCTACGTACTGCAGAATGGAGACGGCAAGGGTTGAATGCTTATCTTTAAGAACCGCCGACTTTCTGATAATCTCCAGGGAGCCGCGATATGCGGCGCCAATGGAAAGAAGAAGACTGGATGATGCTGCCATACATTGATCGGGAAATCAACAATCCTCTGACGTCAACTCATTTAACCCTTCTTTTTCATTGCGGAACGGTTTAGAGAGGTAAATTGTTGAAATAGACGCTAACAGATCGCTACATTCCGGATGGTTCGCCGGCCGGCTCGTCATGCAGTAGAGCGCGTCTTTGCTCTGCGCTGAGCGCCTGCAAGCCTTCCATTCGCTCAAAAAACGCGCGCCAGGAACGGTTGGCAGCGTTAAATTGGCGTTCAAAATAGCTGCTGCCAGAACTATATCGCAAATAGCCAAGAAAGTAAGCATTATTCACATCTGCAATTTGCGGCGGAGCGGGCAAAAAGGCCCTGAAACCGGCGCGCAATTTCTGTGATTGCTGAACAAATTCCAGCAACACCTCTCGTTTTTTAGTCCGCTTGACTTCTTCGGCCAATTCCGTGTCGGCGTAAAGGCGCCGCAACCTCTCGGCAAAATCAAAATGAAGGGCTCGCCACTGCGCCTTCTCCGGCGCGGCGCGCTCCATCCGCCTCGCCGTATCGCCGCCGGGTCCTTCGCGTTCGGCAAAAAACTGCCTGGCGCCTTCACGCTCCACAAAGGAGGCAAAAGATTCGTTGAAATTGACATCACCCGGAAACCACAGCGTCGCGTGCGTTGATTCATGGATCAATAACGACGCCAGATAGTAGCGGGAATAGCGCAACTGCGGAGAGGTAAGCGGGTCGTCGAACCAGCCGAGGGTCGAATATCCAGCCACCTCTGACAGCTGCACATCATATCCTTCCTCACTCAACTGCCGGGCTCGCGCCTCGGCCTCCTCGCGACTGAAGTAGCCAAGATAGGGTATCCGACCCACGATTGGAAACCACCACGTAACTGGCTGCAGTTGCAGCTCCGGGGCCGCACTTACGTTCCAGGCCAGCGCTTCGCGATCGATGCGCGAGATCTGGGTGTAGGTTTGACCGGCGCGCAGCCCAAGGCGCTCAATGGCAAAGCGACGCACCTCTTGCACGAAGAGCAGGGCCTCGCGATCCGTCTGAGATAAGTCGGTCGATTGCAGAACGCGGTCAATCGGCGTCCGACGCCAGAGAATACTGGCCTGGCCGCAACCTGCCTGTCCCAGGTAGCCAGCCCAGCTGCAAGCCGAAGAAAGCAGCGCCGCCGCCGCAAGCATCATGTTGCGCGCTGCCAGCCAGCCGCTCCGGTTCCGCCAGTTTGAGTGGGACATTTTCATTGACGTTCGAGTCGCTGGAAAAATCGTATCAGATTCGCCATAGTTGGCGGCAATCAGGAAACCTGAGCATGTCTTTGAAAAACTTTCTATTCACTTCCGAATCCGTGTCCGAGGGCCATCCTGACAAGGTCTGCGACCAGATCTCCGACGCGGTGCTGGATGCCTATCTGGCCGGCGATAATAAGAGCCGGGTAGCCTGCGAGACCCTGGTGACCACCGACTTTTGCTGCGTGGCTGGCGAGATTACCTCCAAAAGCAGCGTCGATGTTGAGAAGATTGCGCGTCAGGTGATTCGCCAGATTGGTTATACGCACAATGATATTGGTTTCAATGCGGATACCGCCGAGGTCATGGTTCGCGTCCATGAACAATCCCCGGATATTTCGCAGGGCGTAACCGAGGGCGAGGGTCTCTTCAAAGAACAGGGCGCCGGCGACCAGGGTATGATGTTTGGTTTTGCCATCAACGAGACAGAAGAATTGATGCCGATGCCGATCACGCTTTCGCATCGCATCCTCCACCTTCTGGCCGATCAGCGCCATAGCGGCGCGATGAAAGACATTCTCCCGGACGCGAAAAGCCAGGTAACTGTTGAGTACCGCGATGGCAAGCCGGCGCGTATCGACACTGTAGTCGTCTCAACACAACACCGCGAAAATCTGCAGCACAAGCAGCTGGAAGAAATGATGATTGAGCAGATCATCAAGAAGGTGCTGCCGGCAGAGTTGCTGCAGAACACCCGCTACTTGATCAATCCGACTGGCAAGTTCGTGGTCGGCGGCCCGCATGGCGACTGTGGCCTCACCGGGCGCAAGATCATTGTCGATACCTACGGCGGCTGGGGTCGTCACGGCGGCGGCGCCTTCTCCGGCAAAGACCCCTCCAAGGTCGACCGCAGCGCCGCTTACATGTGCCGCTACGCCGCCAAGAACGTGGTGGCGGCAGGACTGGCCGATCGTTGCGAAGTACAAGTTTCTTACGCGATCGGGTTTCCGGAGCCCGTTTCCATTATGGTCGATTCCTTCGGCAGCGGAAAAATCGCTGACGACGAAATTGCAAAGCGCGTGCGCAGTGTGTTCGATTTTCGTCCGTCCGGAATCAATCGCACCCTGCAACTCACCGAGAAGGGACGTCGCTACCAGGACACGGCAGCCTACGGCCATTTTGGCCGCAGCGGCGAGACCTTCACCTGGGAGCGCACCGACAAAGCCGCAGCTCTCAAGGGCTGAGCGACTGGGGCCGGGGAGGACCGAACTCTGGAAAGAAAAGCGACGCGCGACGGCTACGGAGAAGCGCTGCTCCAGCTGGGCCGTGAGCGGAAGGATGTCGTCGTTCTGGACGCCGACCTCTCTGAATCCACGCGCACGCACAAGTTTGCCAGAGAATTCCCGGAACGCTTTTTCAATGTCGGCGTGGCCGAGCAGAATCTGGTTGGCGTTGCTGCCGGCCTGGCGCTCTCCGGTCTTACGCCTTTTGCCTCAAGCTTTGCCATGTTCCTATCCGGTCGCGCCTGGGAAATTGTGCGCAATTCCGTGGCTTATCCGGGCCTCAACGTAAAACTGGTCGCCTCCCACGGCGGCATCACAGTGGGCGAGGATGGCGCCAGCCATCAGTGCATCGAAGACTTTGCACTGATGCGCGCCATTCCAGGCATGACCGTAATCTGTCCGGCGGACTTCAACGAGACGATCCAGGTTGTACAGCGACTCTCTGAAATCAAAGGCCCCTGCTATGTACGCACCGGTCGCGCAGCAGTGCCGCTGATTGAGCATGCCGGCGAATACAAATTTCGCGAAGGCAAGGGCGAAGTGCTGCGCGAGGGCAAGCAGGCGACAATTGTCGCCTGTGGCGTTATGGTCCACGAGGCGCTGCAGGCGGCCGCGGAACTGGCGGCCGGCGGCATCGAGGCTGCAGTGATCAACATGGCCTCGATCAAGCCCCTGGATTCCGAGCTCTTGATTCGCTATGCAAAGCTGACTGGCCTGATCATCACTGCCGAGGAGCACAATATCCTGGGCGGCCTGGGCGGCGCCGTTGCCGAACTGCTTTCCGAGCAAGCGCCGGTTCGCGTCATTCGCATTGGCATGCGCGATACCTTCGGTCAGAGCGGGTCGGCGGACGCGCTGATGGACCACTACGGCCTGCGCGCCGCTAACATCGCCGCCGCCGTTCGTGAAGCGCTTGCTTGATTTTTTCCTTGAACTGCACAGGAAAGGGCGCCGTTCTTCTGCAATGTCCGGCCATTCTCTGCGCCTGTTCTGGCTTGCTTCCCTGTTGCTGCTGATTTGCGTAGCAGCCGGCTTGAATGCCCGGCAATGGTTTGTGGCCAGCCCTGCCGCGCGACTGAATCCGGAGGCGCCAGCCAACGCCGGAAGCCGCCTGCCCCTTGGCGCACAGCTGGAGCAGATTGGCGAAAGCGGCCTTTTCTTGCGCGTTCGCTATGAAGGACGGAGCGGCTATGTTTCGCGCCTCTTCCTGTCCGAGTACCCGCCCAGCCGCGTGCGCCTTGAACTGCAGGGCAGCGAAGATTCGCGGCGCTCGCCGCGTCGACGGGCATCGGATGTTGTCGAGACAGTGGCGGCGCGCGGGCTGCAACGCAGCGCAGTCGGATTGCGCCTGCGCGGAGCGCCGGCGGAGTATGATTTCTCGGCCGTGCAATGGATCGAAGAGCAACAGTACGATTCGGCGGCGCTGGCTCGCTTTCTTGGCGCACGTCTGCCGCAGGAGCAGTGATCGGATGACCCGTCGTGCAAGAGTTTGGCGAATCTGCCTGACGGCGCTGGTCGTTGGCCTCGCCCTCAGTCAGGCGGTATGCAGCAGCGCATCGCTTCGCGATCGGGAACGTGAGCGAGAATTTCAGCGCGAACGCACTGTCGGTCGCGCGGCAACAGCGAGACTGGCGCGCGACTTTGGAATCATTCGCGACCCTCAATCGATTCGCTACCTGAACCTGCTGGCCGCCGCCCTGGCTCAGGTTTCAGCGCGACCGGAATTGCAGTACCATGTGGCCATTCTCGATGTCGAGGATACCAACGCCTTTGCTCTGCCTGGCGGCTACCTCTGCATCACACGCGGCGCAATTGAAGCAATGGAGTCGGAGGCGGAGCTGGCTGGAGTGCTGGCGCATGAGATGGCGCATGTGGTTTTGAAGCATGCCGGCAATTTTCAAAGCGAGGGCAGCTGGATGGAACTTGTATCCGGTCTGCTGGGCGGCGCTGGCTTTTTGAGCGCGGCTGTCGCCAATTCGGCGGAGGCGCTGCATCGCACGCTGTTGGAAAATGGACGCCAGAAAGATCTGGAGCTGGATGCAGACCGCGCCGGCGCTCTCTATGCCGCCACTCTCGGTTATGACCCGCAGGCCGCCGGCCGTTATCTACAACGCGTTTCCGCGCAGAGCAGCGCGGCCGGCTTGAACCGCACGCATCCGCGACTTGCTGATCGTCTGGCCGCGATCGCCATCTTCGTGGAAGAAAACAAGCTGCACGGCGCCGCAACGCGAAGCCCCGAATTCATGGAATTGAAACGAAGATTGGAGAGACGATGAAAGCTATCAGATGGCTGACGATTGCGCTGCTGCCGCTTGCTCTGGTTGAATTGAGCGCTGATCCGCTGCACAATGTGGAGAATCTCTTCGGCGAACGAGCGCCGGGCATGGGCGGCGCGTTTGTAGCCATAAGCGATGATCCCTCCGGCGCTCTCTACAATCCGGCCGGCCTCGCCTTTATCTACAACGACTACCTTTCCATTTCAGCGAGCAACTATCGCTCGTCCAAGAAGAGCTACCTCAACGCCCTTGGACCCGGGCAGAACTATCATCGCAACTACGAAAACTACTTTCCCAATTTCTTTGGCGCCGTGCGCGATTTCGGCGAAGTACAACTGGCCTTCGTGCTGGCCAATCCGCGCGGCGAAGCCTACGATCAGTCCGATCGAATTCAATCGCCGTTGGTCCTGCTCAGCCTGGGTCAGATCAACCTGGAATACAGCGAAACCAACACAGCACTGCAATTGGGGCCGGCCATGTCATGGCGCATCAATGATCGACTGGCGATTGGCATCAGCGCTCTCTTACACGATGAGCGTTCGCGGATCGCTGAATCGGTAACTGCCGAGGGCCGGAACGGCGGGATTTTTACGCGCGGTCGACTGTTGCGCAGCAGCGTCCGCGGCGCCCTGCCGATCCTGGGCGTGCAATGGATGCCGGCCGATTCTTTTTCTTTCGGGCTCAGCGTCCGCAAACTTTTCATTACCAGCGCTGAGCGCTCGCAATCCGGACAATCGATTACTGCGGTTCAGGGACAGGGCTACAGCGCCACCTTTCTGGAAAGCGACGAAGACGATATTTCCTGGGCCTACGGCGGCAGCACAATCCTGGCCGCCCCCAATCTGGTAGCGACCATTCCCAATCCGCCGGAGATCCGCGGCGGCGTGGCTTGGTTTCCCAACAGCCGCGTCTTGTGCAGCATGGATGTAATTTATACCGACGGCTTCAGCCTGCAACGGGATCGGACTGCCGCCGCCAGCGTCAGCGGCGCCAACGCGCTGGTACTGCGCGATCGCGAAGAGACCGATCAGTATCGCGACAACACCGCCAATATTGCAGCGGGCGCTGAGTTTTTCTTGAACGACCAGTTTTCGGTTCGATTTGGCTACTTCACAAACAAAGCGAATAGTAAAGATATCAAATTCAACGAAGTCGTGTTATCCGAGGTTTTGCGAAGCATCTACTCCTCGGGAATAGTGGTGCTGGGACCGGGACTGCTCTACCAGCCCGTGCTGCTCGAGGACCCTGCGGAACGATCGGAGCATATTGACCTGCAGGCCTATACCCTGGGCTTTGGCCTGGCCGACGCCAACTCCTCGATCAGCGTCAATGCCGTCTACGAGTTCGGGTCAGGCGGCGCCCGTGCGACAATTGGACCTGGCAGCGGGCGCGCCGAGCAGAAGAACCTGTCCATCTATCTGGTTGCCAGTCTTCGCCGTTGATTGCCGTGAGAACATAGGCATAGTCCTGGCGTGCTAACGAACCGATGACAGAGGAAAGCGAATTCATCCCGCGTGCGCCGGCGCTATTTGTCGGTCACGGCTCGCCCATCAACGCCATCGCTGATAACGAGATAACCCGCTGCTGGAGCGCCCTGGGCGAAGAGCTGCGCTCCAGCGGCCGCATTCAAGCGGTCCTGTGCATCAGCGCTCACTGGATGATGCCGGCCTCGGTGCTCTGCAATGTGGCGCAGCCGGAGACGATCTATGATTTCTATGGATTTCCTGAGGAACTCTACGCCCTGAAGTATCCGGCCCCCGGCGAGCCGCAGCTGGCGCGTCGCGTCGCCCAGCATCTGGCCAATCAGAACTTTGCTGCCGGACTGAGCGATTCATGGGGATTGGACCATGGCGCCTGGTCCGTGTTGCGCTGGCTTTTTCCCGACGCCTCGCTGCCGGTCTTCCAATTGGCCCTCGATCGAAACTTGAGCCATGATCGTTGCCTGGAGCTTGGCGCCCTATTGCGTCCTTTTCGCGATCTTGGCGTATTGATACTGGGCAGCGGCAATGTGGTGCACAATTTGCGCGCCGCAGACTTCAGCGATACGCAGGGACCGCTTGCATGGAACCTGAGCTTTGACGCCTACATCAGCGAACGAGCGGCGGCCGGCGATATCGCCGCATTGGCCGGCGCGACAAGCAGTCGAGCGGAAGGACGACTGGCTCATCCCAGCGACGAACATTTTCGGCCGTTGCTCTATGTTGCCGGCGCCAGCGATAGCAGCGATCGACTGAGCTTTCCGGTGCAGGGTTTTCAGAACGCATCCATATCAATGCGCTCACTGTTGTATACATCAGATTGAACAAAGCGCCGACGCCTGCCTCTGGCTGGCCTCGAAAAATTCCATTCTGAACAAAAAAGGTCGCGACGCACGCATCCCTCAAGCGTGGTCAGTTTGATCTATGGCGTTCCGCATCCCTGCTGTGCTACTTGCGCTAACTGTGCTGATTGCCGCTGCCTCGCTTGCAGCGCAAGGCGCTCCGGCGCCTGATTTGCCGGCTCGTAATCAGGCGGCCGAACACGGCGCTGCGTCAGGCTGTAGCTCGCTTTGCCAGCACGGCAATTGCCAGACAGGTTCCGGTCGCGTCCTCTACGCCGACTGCAGCGTCTACGAAGGTCAGTTTCAAAATGGGCGACGCCATGGATCGGGGACCTATCGCTATGCCAATGGCGATACCTACAGCGGCGGCTTCGTCGACGGCCAGCGCCATGGCCAGGGCGAATACCGCTTTGCCAACGGCGCCAGTTTTCGCGGTCAATTTGCCGATGGCGCGCCCCGCGGCGCAGGCATTTATCGCTTCGAGGACGGTCGCAGTTTTGAGGGTCAATTTCGCGGCATGTGGCAGGCGCAAGGCGCGCTTGGCGGCCGGCCGGGGCGCCCCTGCCTGCTCGATCGGCAGGGGCTGCATTGCAGCGATGGTCTCCAGGCGGCGCTGCTTGTCCTCTATGCCGGTCAGGATGCTACAGTAGAGCGCGGGGGCCAGAGCCTGGCCGGGCGATCCGGGATGGCGCTACTGCCTGGCGATCGGATTCTGGCAGGCGAACGGCCGGCGGACATTCAGGCGATCGGCGGACTTTCCATTCGCTTGCGACCCTACAGCGTGCTGTTGATTCCCGCCGATCTCCATCGCGCTCGAGTGCTGGTGCTGGAACGTGGCAGCGTACTGGTCGACTACAAACGCGAGGAGGGTGCGCCGCCGTTGCAGATTCGCAGCGCCGGGGCGCGTTTTCAAGTTCATGGTACGACCTTTGTTGTCGAACTGGATGAGGGCGGTCGTCTGGCAACCTTGCGCGTTTTCGAGGGCGAGGTGGGCGTTTCGCCGGATTTGCCCGGAGTGGACCGGATTGCTCCCGAAGAATTGCAGGCCAGTTCCGAATTGCGTCGCATCGTGGCTGCCATCGAACATCAGAGCGTAACCATTGGCGCCGGCCAACAAGGCGCGCTTGATCCAGCCATGCTTGAGCGCGCGCAGCAGCTCGACCGCGTCATCATCGAAGCGCAGGGCAGCGCGGCGGCTGCACAGGCGGCATTGCAGAACCGGGAGAGCCAGTCGGCGCTGCAATTGCTGGAGCGCAGCGCCGCGCCAGAAAGCGCGCCTGCAACCTTCAGCGCCCAGGAGCAGGCCGAGCGCGCGCTGATCGTTCGCCTGCCTGACACGGAACTGCAATCGGCGATCGAAGATCCAGGACAGACTCAGGGGCGTCCGTCCAGCAGCGTGCGCGAGGCCGTTGGCTCAAGCTACAACAGGCGGCTCGACGCAGCCGCTTCCGATCTACAGCAAAATCTGCAGCGTGAAACAGGTCAGCTGACGCATGATCAGTTGCGCTCTCGCTATCAGATTCTTGAAATTGTAACCTTTCGTAGCGGATCGCAAAAGGCCGGTTCGGTAGTAGCCCAGGCTGGCGAAATTTTGATCATGCATGCGACCGATGGCGTCTTCCGTATTGAGGTGAATCAAATCGATCACATCGACTACTATTCGGAAGACGATCCCTTGCCGGCGCAGCGTCCGCAACCGGCGCCTCAGCCGGCGCCGTAGTCGATCCTAGACCTGCGCTTGCTCGCTGGCCTTGTCGCCATTGCCTGGCGGCGCTTGCTCCGGTTGCGCCGGGCTCTGCGGGGCCGCCGGGGCCGGGCGAATGCTGCGAACAATGCGCATCAACGTCTGCCGGAATTGTGGCATGGCGCCTTCGCGGGCGACTCCCAACGCCAGTACGGTTCGTCCGTCCGCGGCTCTGAGCATTACTAAAGAAAACTCAACTTCCTCGCCGTCGCCGGTCTGCCCTTCGCCATCTACCGAGAAGGCCGATTGGCCGTGGATCAGCGTTCGATGCGGGGCGGTCTTCCAGCTGGCCTGCGCGATCATATGATCGATTACGCTCTGGTAGTCGCTGAGCGGATCAACGCCGCTATCGCCCAGAGGCGTAATCAGCAGGAAGACCTTCTCCTCCGGATCGGCAATGGAGCTGCGGCCGCTTTCCTCGCGCACCGTCCAGCCTTCCGGGATCCATACGCTGACGCCTGCGCCCTCCAGCCGGGTTTCTCCAGCAAGGAGCGGACCTGCAGCGAAAATGCACAGCAGAGAAAAAAGGCAATGGAAGCCCTTCAAACTACGCAGCAAATACATTGCCACTCCTGGGGCCGGAAAGCCGGTCAAATTTTTCTTGCGACCAGCAACCGCGCTCAACCTCATCCAATTTGGTACACTCCCCCGCCATGGCGATAAAAAAAACGGCCTTCTGGATCGCTGCGGCGTGGCTGCTATTGATTTTCCACCGCCTCTTATTCCTGGTAATCTACTACCAGCCAAATCCCTGGCAGCAGATCGTCGAACAATGGCTCTTCGGTCTGCGCTTTGATCTGGCTACAATTCCGGTCATTGCGCCAATCCTGTTGATCCTGCCGCTCTACCATCTGGCGCGCGCCGAACCGCGACTGGCGCCACTGTTGCGTCTGCTCGAATTCGGGCAATGGATTCTGCTTGGCTTTGTCCATCTGATCCTGATTGGCAGCGCCTTCAATTTTTCGGTGAACGACAAGCACCTTGGCTGGGAATTTTACGCCTACTTCACTGATCTGCCCACGCTACTGGCCAGCGTCGAAGAAAGCAATCCCTGGCTCTTCTCAACTTTTCTTTTGCAAATTCCCTTGTGGCTGGCGCTCGGCGTCTGGCTGGTCCTGCGGCGCGGCGGCTGGCTGCCGGCGCATCGCGCGGCGCAGCCCGTCGGAACAATGCGACCGGCGGCTGCCTTCGCCCTGCACCTGGCGGCGACGCTGCCGCTGCTCCTGGTTGCCTTGCGCGGCGGATGGCAGGAAAGCCCTTTGCGCCCGCCGGATGCCATGCGCAAAGAAAATGTCTACCTGAACAATCTGCCGCTCAACGGCGCCTTCACTGTTTCGCGCGATTCCCGCGACCGTGAAGAGGAATTTCGCAATTTCGACGAACAGCAAAACATCGAACGCGTGCAATCATTGATCGATCGTCCTCAGGCCTTTGTCAGCGCCCGCTTTCCGGCGCTGCGTTACATGCCAGCCAATGCCGCTGCGCAAAATCGACCAAACTTCGTATTCCTGATTCTGGAAAGCTACACGGCGCGCTACTTGCAGGAGCATGGCGGCGATCCGCGCACTGCGCCAAATCTACAAAAGCTGATTGAGGGCGGCCGATACTACCGTCGTTTTTTTTCTACCGGCGGACGCAGCGCCAACGGCATTTATGCTATCTTTGGCGGATTCCCTGATCGCAGCAGCAGAACGATTTTACGTTCAACGGAAATCCAGGATCGTCTGGGCGGGATGGGCGGCCTGCTTGGCAAGCTGGGCTACAGCAGCCTTTTCATTTACGGCGGCGATCTGACTTTTGATAATCTGGATCGCTTTGTGCCGCGCGCCGGATTCCAGCGAACGATTAGCGATCGTGAGTTGCATGCTGCCGGGCTGAATGCCGAAGGAACGGCGTGGGGCTTCGATGACCGCGATACGCTGCAAACCCTGCTGCAGAACATGGATCGCACGCCACAGCCATTTCTGGCGGCGCTTTTTACCCTGAATACGCACCATCCCTACTTGCAACCTGGGCCGGGCGAAGCGATCTACGACGAGTCCACGCCGCAGCACCTTTATTTGAACAGCTATCACTACAGCGATCGTTTGATCGGCCAGTTCTTCGAAGAGGCGCGCAAGCGACCTTATTTTCGCAATACAATCTTTATCCTGGTCGCCGATCATGCGCATCATACGGACCTAAGTTATCTGGATGACCGTCATATCCCGCTGCTGATCTATGCGCCAGGACGGATCGCGCCGGCGCGCATCGAGGAGGTCGCTTCACAAATTGATCTTTTGCCCTCGGTCCTGCATCTGGCGGGCGGCGGCGTCTATTACTCCAGTATGGGTCGCGACCTGTTTGCGCCGCCGACGCAGCAAAGCTATGCATTCTACAGCGGCGCCAATGTCATCGGTTGGATCGAAGGCGACTATCTTTTGATTCGCTGGCCCTCCGTGAAGAAGCAGACGCTACTCACCGCTCGCTACCCGGCCTCGGACCGCGATTTCAGCGCACAGCAGCCGGAAATATTGGCGCGCTATCTGGAAAATGCGCAGCGCTACTACCAGTTTGCCCGCACACTGCAGCAAACCAATCGCCTCTGGCCCGATGCAGCGACCCTGCAGGAGCTGGAAGCTCAGCGCCGCTGAGCCAGCGCGTAATCCAGGAACTCATTCGGCGGCAGCGGCTTACTGAAATAGTCGCCCTGCAGGATATTGATCCCGATCTCTTCCAATCGCCGAATGGTATTCAGCGACTCGACGCCTTCAGCGACGACATCCATATTCAACGCACGACCCATATTGGAGATTGCCTGCACTACTTGAAGCCCCTCATAGGTTTCGATCCGACGCACAAAGGACATATCGATCTTCAGTTCGTTGACGGGCATTTCATGCAGCTGCGCCAGAGTGGAATAGCCGGTGCCGAAATCATCGATGGAGAGCGCGAAGCCCTCGTGATGCAAAGCGCGTAAACGTTCGATGGCAAAGTCCACCTCCAGCATAGCGACGCTTTCGGTAACTTCCAGTGTAATCCGCTCGGCGTCGATGCCGAAGCGATCGGCTGCTCGTTTGATGCGATCGATGAAAAACGGATCGCTCAATTGACGGCGCGATACGTTGACCGACATCTGCAACAGCACGCCCTGTCGTTGCAGCTTCTGCAGCATTTCCAGACCGCGCTCCAGGATCTGCTCGCCCAGATCGGCAATCAGACCCATATTTTCGGCAACCGGGATAAACATCGCCGGACTCACGCGCGGCTTGCCCGAGGGGTCGAGCCAGCGAGCCAGCGCCTCAAATCCAACCAGCTCGTGCGATCGCGCCCGCACCTTGGCTTAAAAAAATGCGGTGATCTCGCGATTGGCAATGGCCGTTGCCAGACGGTTGCGCATCGCCAGTTGCTCTCGCTGCAGCCCCTTCTGTGGCGCTGATCTGGCCAGCTGGTAGTTTGATCCGCCCTGCGCCTTGGCGTGGCTCAGCGCCCGATCGGCCTGGCCCATCAAAATCTCGGCGGTCAAGCCGTCGTCTGGATACACTGCAAAGCCAATGCTGCAGGAGATGCGAATCTGCTCGCCTTCGACGTCCAGGGATTGTTGGCAGGCATCAACCAATCTTGCCCCAATCGCCTTTAACGTATCCAGGTCTGAGAGTTCCGAAAGAATAACAACGAACTTATCGCCGCTCCAGCGATAAAGGTTCTCGCCGCCGCCTGGCGCGGCGCGAATCTGATCGCAGACGTGCAGCAGCGCCTTATCGCCAATGCGATGACCGAAGGAGCTGTTGATTTCGTCCAGCTTGTCGAGGTCAATGATGCCAAGAGCCAATCTCTGGCCGCCATGTTCGGCGCGAATCAGACCGCGCGTCAGATTCTCTTCCATTCGAATTCGATTGGGCAATCCGGTGAGATTATCATAGTAGGCGTAAAAGGAGATCTGTCGATCATTCAGGTGGTCCAGGGTAACATCGCGCAATACCCCGCGCAAACCGACCACCTTCCCCTCGCGCTGGAGGGGCACGAACTTCCCCTCCAACCACATGTTACTGCCGTTTGACAGCGGCGCCGGCGCCTGAATTGTCGCCTGCTGCCGCTCGCCCTTCAGCGCTCGCTGCAGATTCTGCGACAGGTAGTACTGGTAATCGGGGTGAATGCTCTCTTCCAGAGGACGGCCAACAGGTCCTTCCTCGCTCTGATTCTTGAACAGGCGCCGCCAGGAATCGCTCACGCGAACAATCCGACATTGGGCATCGAGTTCAACGACCGCTTCTTCCAGCAGCGCCAGCGTTTCCAGATAGGACTTGCGCTCCTGCTCGGCGCGCAACCGTTCGCTGACGTCGCGGATGATCGCCATGATCCGGCCATCGCTCAAGCGATTGGCGCTAACTTCAATCGGCCGTTCGCTGCCGTCGGCGCGACGCAAGCTGCGCAGCAGCGAGACGCTGTGATCGCGACTGAGACGTTTGTGATCAAAGGCCAGCAGGCGCGCCTCATCCTCTTGCAAGAAATCGCGGAAGAAACGGCCGCGCAATTCCGCGGCGCTGGCGCCAACCATCTCGCAGATGCGTTCATTCACAAATTGAATGCGGCCGCCAACATCTGTTACTACGATTCCATCCGCCGCATGCTCCATCAACTGACGGAAATCGTGCTCGGTGGCTTCCAGCCGACGCTGTGTGCGTTCGCGCTGCAGCTCGGCAGCGGCGCGACCGGCAAACAAACGGGCGATGGACAGCGTCGCGTCCGGGTCCTGGAAGGCGCGACGCGAGGCGACGGCCAGCGCGCCCAGCGGCTGGCGGCGATGGTCAAAGAGCGCCAGCGCTGCACAACTGCGCAGGCCTAGCGACGCAAGCGCTGCGGCGCCCTCGGCGCCGCCTACTTTCCGCGCTGCATGGTCCGAAACCAGGCGCAATTCTTCCTGAAAGATCCCGGAAAAGACTGCATCGGATGCAAGCTTCACCTGGGCGTCGTCGGCATCGGCCGGCAGCTGGCGGGCGACCGGACGAAGTGCAAGCGACTCGCCCTCTTCCACGACCGCCAGGCAAGCAAACTCTGCATTGAGCGCTGCCGCCAGTCCGCGCACCAGGCGGCGTTGAAGCGATGCTTCGCTGGCATCATCGGGGTCTGCAATCAGTTCGCTGAGCGATGCCAGAATCCGCTCTTGCTCGCCGGGTCCATGCAGCGCCCGCCAGCGCCTTTGCATCCAATGTTTGAGCATCGCAAACGTCAAAATTGGCGTCCAATCGGCAGAGTTAGAAATCCGGCTTTTGTTTGGAGAGGAAGGCGCTCATTCCCAGACGCGGATGTTCGCCCTTGAAGAGCTCCGCAAAAAACTCAATCTCTGTCTCCAGTCCGCGCGCCAGACTTTGGTCGAGTCCTTCAGCAATGACGCGCCGCGCGGATGCTTGCGCTACGAAGGACTTTCCGCTGAGCATCGTTTGTACAAACTTTTCTGTTTCCTCGAGCAGTTGCGCCGCCGGATAGATGCGGTTCAAGAGCCCAATCTCCGCCGCACGCGGGGCAAGAATCATCTCGCCGCTGAGAATGATTTCCATGGCGAGCCCCGCGCCCACCAGGCGCGCCAGGCGTTGCGTGCCGCCGAAGCCCGGTATCAAACCCAGCGTTACCTCCGGCAGTCCCACGCGCGCGCTATCTGCGCCAAAGCGCATATCGCAGGCCAGAGCCAACTCCATGCCGCCGCCCAGCGCAAAGCCGTTGACGGCGGCCACGGAGATCAGCCTTGAGTGGGCAATGGCGTTCATGCAGGCGTGACCCAGTTGCGCAAATTGATGAGCATCGCCGGAACTCATCTCCTGCATGGCAGCGATGTCCGCGCCGGCAACAAAGGCTTTGGCGCCTGCGCCGGTAACAATGATGGCGCGCTGATCCGGCTGTCCGGCGACGGCCTGCACGGCATGCTTCAATTCGCTGAGTACTGTGGCATTGAGTGCATTGAGCGCCTGCGGCCGATCGATAGTCAGGATACTGTAGCGCTCTTTCTTCTCAATTTGAACGGTCGACATCGCTTTCTCCCGGCGACCGCGAGGCCGCCATTCTGGCCGCGTCATGACCGCAGGGCGCCGCTTCTGCTGCCACTGAATTCCGGGCCGCCGGCGGTTCGGCGCACGCTCTACTTTTTCATAATTTTCCTGGAGCAAAAGCCGATAGAATGTTCAGGGGGAATTCCGCTATGACGCCCAGCTTTGCCAGTCTTCGCGAGCAGCTCCGCGAGCTTCATTCCGCCGGATTCCTCTGTGCGCTAAAAACAGGCACTGAAGTCGAGGATATGTCCTTCGATGAAATCAGGCTGCTGCGCGCCATCAGCGACCAAATCATCCCGCTCTACGTCAAGGTTGGCGGGCCAGAGGCGCGCAACGATATACGTGAAATGGCGCGCATTGGCGTGGATGCCATCATAGCGCCGATGATTGAATCACACTACGCTCTTGCAAAATTCATTGAAACTTTGCACGATGTGCTGGGCGCCTCCGGCTATGAGCGCATGCAGAAGGGCGTAAATCTGGAGACCATCGTCGGCTTTCGCAATTTGAATGAAATACTGAAATCGGCCGAAGCCCGCGAGCTGGACCAGTTGACGGCGGCGCGCTCCGATCTTTCCGGTTCGATGGGCCTTTCTGCCGACGATGACCGCGTCCTCGAACTCTGCTCGATCATTGTGGCCCACGCGCGTGAAAATGACCTGCGCACTTCCGTCGGCGGCGGAATCCACACGCCGGCCGTAGAGCGCATCATTGAGCGCGTCCGACCGGAAACGGTCAATACCCGCCACATGGTCATGCCTTGCCGTGCGCTGCTGGGCCGCGTCAATGAAGGCGTTGAGCGCAATCTCGAATTCGAAGTCAAATTGTATCAATACCTTGCCAGTATGCCCTCGCCCAGGCAAAAACGCCACGGCGAGCGGGCCCGCGTGATCGCAAGCCGTATGCAGCAAGGGCAGACTGCGCCGGCGGCCGGACTGCCGATTTCGGGTTGACCTCAACGCTACGACGCAGAGAATCTCTGGACTCCATGAAGATTCATCTTCGCGCTTTTGCGATCGCTTTTTCGTCTATCTCCGCCGCGGCGATTTTGATCATCAGCATCTGGACCCGAGTCTCCGCGGACTTTGGCGACGCTTTTATGGATGCCTACAACTCTATACATCCGCATCCCTTCCGGGCTACACTGGAATCGCTCTCCGTTGGCGAACAAGCAGCAGGCGCGACCTTTGATCTTTTCTATGCGGCCATTGATGGTCTGATCTTTTCACTGTCCATAGCCCTGCTCTACAATCGCCTGGCGAAGAAATCGGATTCTGACGACGAGAATGGCTGAGGCCCAGGCCAGGCAACAGGACCGCAGCTGGCGCAAGCGCTGGCGCAACTGGCAGGCTTCGCTGCCAGGATCGCGTCGCGACTATCTGCTGCTGGCGCTGGTGGCCGTTGATCTGGTTTTGATCATGCTGACTACCACGCTCAGCGCGCTCTTGCCGCGTGAAACGCGCCTTGGCGTCGCCTCGCTGGTGTTTGATATTTTTACTCTGACCGTCTGGGGTCTGACCTTCATCGGCCGCGTGCGTCATGCTGACAATCGCGTCGATTATCTGAAGCGACACTGGTACGAGGCGATGGGCCTGATACCTCTGCAAACTCTGCGTTGGTTTCTATTGCTGCGCGCCGCAAAGCTGGCTATTGCCTTCTATAAGTTCGGCCGCGCCGAGCAGCCGGTCGGACAGATCCTGACCCGCGAGTTGACCTTCCGCTTTCGCGACGTAATCGTCGACACCATCTCCGACGCGGTCTTCAAGCGTTCGCTGGATCGCGTGGAGGAGGTCATGAACAGTCTGGACTATGTTCCGCTGGCCAACGCCGCCATGGAGCGACATCGTCCAGAATTGAAACAGATCGTCTTTGATGCCATCCAGCAGAAGTCAATGGTTGGCGAGTTGCGTCGCGTTCCAATGCTCGGCGGCTTTGCCGATCGCCTGGGCGAGGACATTGGCGATGTGGTCGCCGAAATCATGGAGACCCGCGTGCTGGGGGATATCATGAGGGATATCACCGCCGGCATTCTGCAAGCGATGCGCGGGAGACTGCGCGAACTGGATGTGGAGCGCATTGCCGGTCGGCCCGAGTCAATGGAAGCTCCCCAGTCGCCGGAATTGACGGAACTAAATTGATCAAGATTGGCTGGACATCAGCCGGCGCCGGCGCTACCTTATACAACACGGCATTGGCGCGATCATCGCTGCCAAGCGCACACCTGGAGGAACTTGATGGCGCTCGCGCTACCTGAATTACCCTACGCTAAGAACGCACTGGAACCGCACATCTCAGCCAACACCCTGGATTTTCATCACGGCAAACATCACAACGCTTACGTGGTCAATGGCAATAAACTGCTGGAAGGAACCGATCTGGCAGGCCGTGACGTGGAGTTCATTGTAAAAGCAGCCTGGGAAAAGAAAAATCAGGGCCTATTCAACAATGCTGCACAGGTCTGGAATCACACCTTCTTCTGGAACAGCATGAAGCCGAACGGCGGCGGCGCGCCCAGCGGCGCTATTGGCGAGCGCATCAAGGCCGACTTTGGCAGCGTCGAGAAGTTTGCCGAAGAGTTTAAGAATGCCGCAGTCACTCAATTTGGCAGCGGCTGGGCGTGGCTGATTGAAGACGGCGGCAAGCTGAGCGTAATGAAAACGCCCAATGCCGAAAATCCTATGGTCCATGGCAAGAAAGCGCTGCTCACCGTTGATGTCTGGGAGCATGCCTATTACCTGGACTATCAAAACCGTCGGCCGGATTTTGTGCAGACCTTTATCGATAAGCTGATCAACTGGGACTTTGTGAATCTAAACCTCAAGTAATCTGCAATCGGCAAGGCTCATGCAAAAGCCCGCGGCGCGCCGCGGGCTTTTTTATTGAAGCGCATCCCGCTCAAACTTTGGCTGGCGGGCGTGCAATGCCGCAGCGTGCTCTTCGATCTGGAAGGCGTCTTGCTGGATAGCGAAGCGATCTGGGATCGGCTGCATCAGGCGCTCTTTGCCAGCGCCGGCTTGCAGTACGAGCGCCAGCTGTGGAAACCGCGCCTGGCCGGTCTGAGCAATGCCAAAGCCAGCGCAGCGCTGGGCGAGGCTCTGCCGATGTCGCCGGACGCGATTGCAGCATGGCGTATGCGAACAATGAACGCCATGCTCCTGGAAGGTGCGCGCTGGCTGCCCGGGGCGCAAGATGCGCTACTCCATCTTCCGCCGCAATGTCCGCGCGCGCTGACTACTGCCATGGCGGCGCAGCTTTTTGCAGGCGTCGATTTGCGCCTGGGCTTGCGGCCGCTGCTGGCCGGACCGGTTTTTTTGGCCGCCAGCCTCCGCCTGGAGAAGGCCAGTGGAGCGCTGTTTCTGTACGTGGCGCGCTGTTTGAGTCTTAAGGCGCGCGAGTGTCTGGTCATTGAAGATGCGCCGCTGGCCGCAGCGGGCGCCCGGAAAGCCGGGATGCGCGTGCTGGCGCTGGGGACCACGTTTCCGCGTCAGGCCTTTGGAGCCTGCGATGAATTTTTCTCCGATTGGCCTGCCGCCAGGCGACAGTCGCAACTTCTGCCGCGTCCTTAGAGCTACTCGTTCCAGTCCAGTTCTACCAGCAATACGCGCTCGTCGCCAAGAACAACCGCTACCGAAGCGCGCAGATCGCCAGAGCGCTTCTCCTGATAGGCTTCGCTGATGTTGTAGCGACGGCCGCGACTGCGATACTGGGCAAGTGTGCGCTGAAAAAAAGTGCGCCAGCTGATATTGCGCGGCGGGGCATGGGCAATCCGCCATTGCTCATCCTCGCGTACAAAGCAACTGGAGGCCTGATTGCCGGAGGCGTCAAAGATCGTCAGCTCGCGGGCCGAAGCGGGCGCGTGACCAATGGCCTGACGCAGCTGCTCGTTGAGGTCCTCGGCGCTGCTGCGCTGCAGGCTGTCGATGAAGTCCACGAGGTCCTGTAGATTCTGATCGAGCTGCAGCTCGGCATGGACCAGCTCCGCAATACGATACCGGGTATAGTTCTCCATGATCGGGCGCAGCATTTCTCCGTAGCCGCCGTCCTTGCCGAATTCGGCGCCTGGCCTTCCCAAAAAATAGCCCTGCACCAGGCGGCCGCCCATCTGCAGAGCGCCCATCAGCTCTTCCTCTTCCTCGATGCCCTCAAAGAGCAAGGTCGAGCCCAGACGATCGGCGACGAACGCGATTGCTGTCAGCAACTTGCGATAGCCGCTGTGGCTGCGCGAATTGCGCATGAACTCCAGGTCGACCTTGATGATATCCGGCTCCAGCAGAGCCAGACGGGAAAGTCCGCTCATCTTGGCGCCGAGGTCGTCCACCGCGATCAGAAAGCCGTACTCCTTGAGTCCGTTGACCATGGCCGTCAGCGTCAAACGTTCGGCGGCAAAATCCTCCTCCGTAATTTCCAGTACAATGCGCGATGCTGGCACATCCATGGCGCGGGCCATTTGCGAAAGCGGAAATGTATCAGGATGAAACTCCTGCTCCGCAAACTGGTACTCCAGCAAACGCGGATTCACGTTGATGAAAAGCAGGCCGGCGCCCTGCTGACGAAAACTCTGCAAGCCCTGCTTCTGCAACTCGAGATCGGCTGCCAGCGCGCGGGCCATGGCTTCAGCCCCGCCGCCATGGATGCTCTGAAAAATCGGGCCCATGGAACTGAAGCCCGCCCCATCGCGCAGTCGCCCCAGTTGTTCAAAGCCAAATATTGATAGAGTATCCAGATCTACAATCGGTTGGAAGAAAGGACGAACCCTCTCGCTCCAGGCCGATGGATATTGAAGATCTTCAATACCGTTTGTCGATTCGGATGAACTCATCGATCAACGCCAGTTGCAGCAAATAGCTGAACTTTCGATTTTTCTGCACTGCCGTCAAACGCAGGCAAGTCGCAATTCAGCCATCTATTCGACGAAGATTGGCGCCGGTCCCTTAGGCGCGGCTCATCGCGCCAGCGCCGCGGCGATCTGGCGCAGTCGATCCAGCGGCCGCTCGACAATAGCGCGAATCTGCTGCATCAGGTCCTCTACCGAGGCGTCGGCATATTCCTCGGGAAGTATGGGATCATGAATGACCAGGTAGATGTCGCCAGCATAGACACGCTGCAGGCTGACCTTCTGCTTGGGAGGCATCAGAGCGGCGGCGCCGGAGATGGTCAGCGGCTGGATCACGACGCCCGCTCGCTTGGCCAGTATAAAGCCGCCCTTTTTGAAAGCATGCATCGTTCCGTCTGGATGGCCGCGCGTACCCTCCGGAAAAACAATCACCGACTGACCTTCGCGCACCTTGTCCGCCGCCTTGTACAGCGATCCCAGCGACTTTTCGCGATTGCCTCGCTCCACGGGAATGTATCCGGCAGCGCTCATCCCCCAGCCAATGATCGGAATCTTGAACAGCGAGGCCTTGGCCATCCAGGCAAAGGGCAGACGCAATTCGCGAAAAAATACCAGGATATCAAGCATGCTCTGGTGATTGGAAATGAAGATGGTTGGACCGCCGCGCCAGAGCTTCTCTGGATTTTCCACATGCACGCGCATCCCCGCCATCCAGAGTCCAAGACGGGCCCAGTAGTGGCCGGTAAAGTGGATCACCGCGCCGATGCGCAGGATCATGAAGGGCAAAAGCAGGATGCCAATGATCAGTGTCCAGAGCACCATCAGCGCCCAGACCAGCAGCGAACGCAGCAATACGTAGATGGAATTTTGACTGCGAACCGCCATAGGTGCCTCGCCCGCTGCGGGGCGCAAGATCGCAGATTTCAGCGCTGAGCTGGAGAGGGCAACTCCGATCCGGGCAGCTCGGGTCGGCGCAGACGCCGCACTACTCGCCCACCGTTACATGAATTGCGCCGCCGGGGCAGTGCGCTACACAGATGCCGCAGCCCGTACAGTGTTCGGAGATTTGCGCCACGCCGCTGCGCCGCAAGGAAACGGCGCCCTCCACCGGACAGCTCTCTATGCACTCCCGACACAGGCGCCGTCGGCGGCCTTTTTCCGGAGGCCGTGCATTTACGCAAGCCTCTGCCTCCGCCGTGGCCTGACCAAAGCGTGGCAGAACATCGGCCGGAAGCTCGACCAGAGCGCCGGTCGCACAGGCCTCAATGCAGGGATAGTCCTGACAGAGCCGACAGGCCAGCAGATTGGGCTCCAGCAAGGGACCACTCTTTGGCCCCTGGCTGAACAGTACGCCATAGGGGCAGGCCCGAATGCAATCGCCGCAGGCCGTGCAGAGCTCATGGAAGCGCTGCGCATCTGCGCCAGGCGGCCGCGAGAAGTTACGATCGCTTTCGTAGGCCGGCTGTCCGGCGACGCCAGCCTCCTCTGCAATCTGCTGCAGACCGCGCGGCGAAAGGAAATTTGCCAGGCCGCTCAGGCGACGGTCCAGGATGCCGCCCAGCGGCGTGCGCATCCAATCGCCCAGCGCCACCTTCCAGCCGCGGGTAAAGAATTCATCGCGGCGCATGTCGTCCTTTGCCTGAGCGCCGCTGCTGCGCCAATAATAATGCTAATCCCGGGCCATTTTCTGGCGAAGATGAAGGCGGGGGAGCTATGCCATGACGCCGCCGGCCGCCGTATTGACAGAACCAGAGCAACGGGTCGAGAATCCAGCGCATGGCGCTCGCTTTGTAGTTCTGCCGCTCAGCGCGCCGCCCGCTGCGGCGCGCGAATGTTCCTGCGATCAGTGCGGCCGCCAGGAATTCCGTCATGTGTTGAGCAAGGCCTCGGCGCGCGGCGAAATGTTCCATGTGCTGCGCTGCCAATTTTGCAACCTGGTGCAGGTCAATCCGCGACCGCCTGCAGATCATCTGGGCGACTACTATGGAGAATCCTATTTTGAGCGGCGTACCGACCGCGGTTACGACAACTATTTCTCCGAAAGCGTCCGCGCCAGCATCCACGCCACTACCGAACGCAATCTCCATGAACTTGGCTTCTTTGAATATGAAGCCGAACTGAAAAGCGAAGCGTGGCTGCTGCAGGCCATCGGCGAGCTGGAAGCCGCCTGTCAAGTTGCGCCGCGCGCCCTGGACATTGGCTGCGCCGCGGGCTACTTTGTCGACTATCTGCGCGCCCGCGGCTGGCGGGCCGAAGGCGTAGAAATCAGTGCGGCGGCGGCGGCCTTTGGTCGCGAACAGCTGGGCTTGACCATTCACGTGGACGACTTCATGAAAAGTGCGGCGCTGCAAAGCGGCGGCTATGATCTGCTTACGCTGTGGGCCTCCATCGAGCACCTGGCGCAACCGCGCGCCGCCATGTTGCGCGCGGCGGAGCTGTTGAAGCCTGGCGGGCGGATGCTGCTGAGCACCTGCCGCTATGGACTTCTGGCGCGCGCCCTGGGCAAACGCTGGCGTTTCCTCAATGTCCCCGAGCATCTCTTCTATTTCAGTCGTAAGGGTTTTCGCGATCTGGCGCAGAGCTGCGGCTTTGACGTACTCTCGGAGCTGAGCTACGGTTCTGGTATGACTGCGCGCAAGGGTGCCGGAACTATCTACCGAACGGCAAAGAAGATTGCCGATGGCGGCGTAAAGCTGCTGAATCAAGGCGACATGATGGCCTTTCACCTGATCAAGGCCTGAGAACCGGTCCGTGGCCGCGGATCATTTCAAAGATCGACACATCCTGATCACTGGCGGCAGCAGCGGCATCGGGCTGCAATGCGCCCTGCAGTTGCAGCGGCGCGGCGCCGTCTGTCACGTTCTGGCGCGCAATGGTTCGCGCTTGCAGCGGACGCTCCGACAGTTGCAGCAGATTGAAAGGGAACTCTCACTTGCGCCGCGCTCGCGTATCTACCGCGCGGACGTACGCTCTTACGACGACATGAAGCGCTGCGTGCGCGCCATCCTCAAGGAAAACGGACGACTCGACGGGCTGATTCATTGTGCAGGCTTTGCCGGTCCGCGACGCTTTCTGGACATGCCTGTACGTGAGTTTCGTCGTCAGATCGATGTCAATCTGCTGGGCAGCGCCTACGCGGTGCGCGCCGCGGCATCGGCTATGGCCGATTTCGGCGCCGGCTGGATTCTGGTCGTCTCCTCGCTGGCCGGGCTGACGGCGATCTATGGCTACAGCGCTTACAGTGCGGCAAAATTTGGCGTGGTGGGCATGATGCATTCTCTGCGTCAGGAGCTGGCGCCGCTTGGCATCCAGCTGGGACTGGTCTGTCCGCCGGATGTGGACACGCCGGGACTGCAGCAAGAAAACCGCAGCAAGCCCGCTGAAACTATGGCCATCTCCGCAGGAATCCAGCCGCTGAGCGCCGAGCGTGTCGCCGCCGACATGTTGCGGTCCATCGAAAAGGGACGCTGGATGACCCTGCCCGGCGCGATGACTCGATTGGCGTGGCTTGCCGAACGCTTTGTGCCGGGTCTGCTGCATCGCCACTACCGCCGACAGGCGACGCTGGTTCATCGCCGCCAGGCCTGAAAGTCGCCTGGTTTAGAGCCGGTCCAAAAATTCCACGGATGGAGTTTTGGGACGCGCTCTTAGATTGCCGGCGCAGCGCTACAGGCTGCAATGACCGCATGTCCCGAGCCTGTGTATTGTGCCTTGGCTTGCTGATCGCTGGCAGTTTTTTCAGTTGTGGCGCGCCTGAATGGATTCAGCCCTTTCATGAAAGACGGGAGTGGGGTCCGCGTCGACCCGACGTCATCTATGTTCCCACCCCGCAAACTGTAATTGAACAGATGCTACGCATGGCGGCGCTGAAGCCTGATGATCTGCTTTACGATCTGGGTTGCGGCGACGGCCGCATCGTAGTTACAGCCGCCCGCCAGTATGGCGTACAGGGACGCGGCTACGACATTGATCCAATTCGCGTGCAAGAGGCGCAGGAGAATGCACGACGTTTTGATGTGGAGCAGCGCGTCCAGTTTGAAGTGGCCGATATCTTTGCTCTGGACTTCAGCCAGGCGACTGTGGTTACGCTATACCTCTTGCCATCGCTGAACAAGCGTCTGATGCCGCAACTGGCGCGATTGCGGCCTGGCAGCCGTATCGTATCCCATGATTTTCCAATGGGCGCCGCTATTCCCGATGACAGCATTCGACTCTACGATCCGGAAACGGATCGCGAGCACTATGTCTTCTTGTGGCGCGTGCCGTGGCGGACCGATCCAGCCGGCCGACCGCAGGGACCACAGACGGCGACGCCCGGCGGTCGCTAGCCCGGCCGCGATGCACGCTTGAGATCAGAGTCGACGACGGCGCCCTGCGCTTCCGCCCATTGCAGAAAAGATTCCACATCAGGGTGTCTACCGCTGCGCGGTCCGGGACTGTGCGGAATAATCAGCAAGCGCAAGAAGTCGCCGGCGCCATCATCGAGCAGCAAGCGCAGCGGTTGATTGCGCATCGGAATGCCAGCGCTGGATACGCGCCGCAGTCGAGTAGCCGGCTGGCGCTGTCTTCGCCAGAAAGCGGCGAATTCGATTTCACGATCGCCAAACCAGAAGAAGGCCGGTCGCAAGAGCAGCCAGAGGCCGGCCAGCATCGCCAGCACCGCCCCAAAAATGGGCGCAATTGCGCCGCCGGCTTGAGCCCAAAGGTAGTACTGCGCGGCGGCCCAGCCGCCAGCAAGCGCCAGCGCCGGACCCAGTATCCACTTCATGAAATAGGTAGCGCTGCTGTGCAGGGACTTCATGACGACTGCCGGCCAGTGAGCCGGCAGTCCGCACTACCGTCAAGTCGGCAGGGTCAAGCTGCGAGCCGCAAACCGCCCAGGCCAAGCTTCTTCAACAGTTTGGACAGGCTTTTCAATTCGCCCTCGCTCAGGTGCTCCAGCCGCTGGCGTAAGCGCTTCACATAGGCCGGGAAAAGTCGCGCCACCAGGCTCTTACCGCGCGCACTGAGCTCGACGGTCAGGAAACGCCGATCGCGCGTATTGCGAATACGCTTCACCAGGGACCGCTTTTCCAGATTGGTAACGATATGCGTGATATTGCCATCGGTGCTGAGCAGCTTCTGTCCCAGGTCGGTCTGGCTCATTGGCCCGACGTGGTAGAGCGCTTCCAGCACGGCAAACTGCCCGTGGGTCAAGCCGGCGGAGGCAACTGCCCGCGCCATGTCGCGCTCCACCGATCCACTGGCGCGAATCAGCTTTACATAACTATCCAGAACAACTCGATCGCGCGCGCTTCCTTTGAATTTTGCAGCCATTTTATCGCCTCTAAATCTCTACTAGCATGGGACGAGCAAAGACCCTTGAAATCGTAACTTATTTTTGCCCGCTAACTGATTTTTCACAATGATAGGATCATCTCCATCGTCGCAGCATCGTTTTCGTCAGCTTAGCGCGTTGGCGGACAGGAGGTGGTTTAGATTCAAATGGATTTTGGCATGGCAATACGCGGCGAGGGCTTGGCGACTGTTTGACCAGGAATGCTCGATCCTTGCAGTTGCAATGGTTCCCGGCGCAAAACGCGGGATGGCGACCTCAAACAACTGCTTCGAATTTGCAGCAAGCCCTGCCGCTGGTCGCAACGTACGAGTCCCCTGGCAACCGCACTATACAAACGCTGAAACTGGCGCCAGCCGCGGCGGCCTCGAGCGTCGAGGTCGCCGGGCTGCTGCCAGCTTTTTTGGGCTGACGCTGGACTTTGCGCCGTCCAGACTGGCTGGCCCCGGACTATGGCCGTAACCAAGAAGCAGCGAGCAATCCTGATCGCCGGCGGAAGCGGTTTGATTGGCCGCGCCCTGTGGCCGCTGCTGCAGCAAAATGGACTCCATCCGCGGCTGCTCAGCCGCCAGCCTCAAAATACGGACGAGGAACGTTACTACTGGGACCCGGAGCGCGGCTTTCTAAACCCGGATGCGCTGAATCAGGTCGATGCCATCGTAAATCTGGCAGGCGCGGGCATTGCGGATCGCAAGTGGTCGCCGCGACGCAAACAGGAGATTCTGGAAAGCCGCGTGCAAAGCCATGAGCTCATTCTACAAAAGCTCGAAGAGTCCCGTGATTTGCCGCGCACGCTGGTGGCTGCTTCGGCTATCGGCTACTACGGCAACGGCGGCGAAACGCTGCTCACCGAAGAGAGTCCGGCGGGCAAGGGCTTTGTGGCAGAGGTCTGCCAGCGCTGGGAAAAGGCTGCGCTTCGCTTTGAGCAATTGGGCATTCGTACGGTGATTCTAAGAATCGGCGTCGTACTCGACGCTGGCGGCGGCGCCTTAAAGAAGATGATGCAACCGATTCGCTACTTTGTCGGCGCGCCGCTTGGTTCGGGAAGCCAGCAGATCAGCTGGGTACACAGCGCAGATGTCGCGGCGATGATCCTTCGCGCCTTGCAGGACGAAAGCTGGCGCGGCGTCTACAACTGTACTGCGCCGATGAGCTGCAGCAACCGCGAACTGACCAGCGCTCTTGCAGCGCGATTGGGCCGTCCCCTGTTGCTGCCGTCGATTCCAGAGGGCGCATTGCGCCTGGCATTGGGCGAGATGTCTTCGCTGCTTCTGGACAGTGCGCGCGTCTCTCCGCAACGCGCCCTGGACGCCGGTTTCAACTTTCGTTATCCGGAACTGGACGGGGCGCTGCAATCGATCCTTGGCGGCCGCCAATGAAAGGACGGGCGCTGATCACCGGCATCAATGGCTTCGTCGGTTACTTTCTGACTGTGGAACTCTTACGCCAGGGCTACAGCGTCTGTGGCATCGATCGGCGCGGACGCTTCGATAGCAGCTCGCGCCAGGCGCTGCCCGGTTACGATGGTGCGGCGCTGGCCAGCGTGGCCATTGATCAAGACAGTCTCAGCGATCAGCAATCGGCGCGCGAAATCCTGCAGCGCCAGCAGCCACAGCACATCATCCATCTGGCCGGCAACGCCTTTGTGCCCGATAGCTGGAAGAGCCCGGCCTCGGCCATTCGCAACAACGCGCTCTCGGCGGCGACCTTGTTGGAAGCGGCGCGCGATCTGGGCTGGCAGGGCAGATTCCTCTATGTAAGCAGCAGCGATGTCTATGGCACGCCCTCGGCCGAGGAGCTGCCGCTGCGCGAAGATTCGCCGATCCGTCTGGAAAGTCCTTACGCGCTCAGCAAATGGAGCGCCGAGCAACTGGTTTCCTTCTATCGCGCGCCTGGACTGCAGACGCTGTCGGCGCGACCCTTCAACCATCTGGGCCCGGGACAGCGCGATGAATTTGCGGCGCCGGCTTTTTTCCGTCGCATCGCGGCCGCTGCTGCGGCCGGTGAAAGCGTCATTCGCACCGGCGAGCTGCGTGCAGTGCGCGATTTTACCGATGTGCGCGACGTTGCTCGCGCCTACGTAACGCTGCTGGAAAAAGGCGCCGACGGCCAGGTCTACAACATCTGCTCCGGAAGAGGCGTGAGCATCGAACAACTCCTGCAATCCTGTCTGAACGCCGCCGGAGCGATGCTGCGCGCCGAAACCGATACGGCATTGTTGCGGCCGGAAGCCGTAAACTCGCGCATTGGATCAGCGGCGCGCCTGGAAGCCCTGGGCTGGAAGCCGCAATTGAGTCTGGATCAAACGCTGCGCGATACCTGGGAATTCATGCGTCAGGAGTCGCATTGATGGCCGCAAGTGCAAAAGCGGAGCGACGGCCGCTGGCCCTCTTTGATCTCGACTTCACCCTGCTGCCACACGATACGATCTTTCTGTTTGCCAACTATTCGTTGAAGAAGCGCGGCGGGCGTATCGTATTTTTGTTTCTGGCGCTGCTCTACAGCGCTCTACATCTGCTACGACTGCGCTCCCTGCTGCAACTGAAGAGCGCTTTTCTTTCACATCTGCATGGCCTGCATCCGACCGAGTTGCAACAACTGGCGCGCGACTTTGTTCGCGATGAGGTCGTGATGCGACTGTATCCGCGCGCCGCACAAGAACTGCAAGAGCTGAAACAATCTGGCTACGCCCTGGTCTTGAACACAGCAAGTCCGGATATCTACGTCGAGTCAATCGCCGAAGCGCTTGGCTTTGACTACTACTACGCCACGGCCGTCGAACTTGTTGATCCGCTGCCGCGACTGCCGCTGGTAACGGGCCCGAACAACAAGCGTGAGCAAAAGCTGTTGGCCATGGCCGCACAATTCCCGCAGATCGCACAACACGCTGCGCGGTCGCCTTCGACGCCGCTGGCGGCGCGCGCCTATTCGGACAGTTCAGCGGACCTGCCGATGCTGCAACTGGCCAGCGAAGCAACGCTGGTCAATCCCTCGCCTGGCTTCGCCGAGCTTGGCGCCAAATCAGGCTGGACAATCTGGCGGCTGCCAACGCCCTACTCCAGTACTGCAGGCAAGCTGTGGATGTTCTTGCGACAGATGTGCGGTATCTATTGAACCTTTGGCTTCGCGCTGCGGCCGCCGCCGTCTTCGTCTGGCTTGCCGCCTGCACCAATTTTTCCGCAGAAGACAACATTATCAACACGCCGATCCTGATGTCCATTACGCGCGAGGGCAGCGGACATCTGATCCAGGTCCAGGCGCAAAACGCGGAGCTGGGATTCATTGGCTATCGGCTGTTTACCGGAGCCAGCGCTACGGCGGCGCAGGCCGCAAGCAGCGGCGTTGATTGCGGAGCGCTCAATCTGCTGACCACGACCGCCGGCATTCGCTACATCGAAGCCAAGCCCGGACAGAGCAGCGTAACCGCCGGCACAACGGATCGCATCTGTGCTGCGCCGCTCACCATCAATGCCGGCGACTATGTGGTTATGCGCGCTACCGTTTTTGATCTGGCAGCCATCGCTCAGAGCAATGCCAGCAATGCCCTGCAGGCGCCCTGAGCGACGCGGCCCAGAACCGAAAGGCGCGGCGGCGCCGGCTTACTCTGATTTCACATCAATCTTGCGCGCCGATTCCTGAACTTTGGCCGACTTGGGAATTTCCACTGTCAGCACGCCCTTCTTGAAGCTTGCTTTGATCTTTTCGCGCTCCACGCCCTCCGGCAAGGGGATTACCCGGCGAAAGGAGCCGTAGGAGCGTTCAATTACATGATGCTCCTCATCCTTTTCTTCCTTCTCAAACTTCTTCTCGCCGCGCAGGCTCAGCGAGTAATCGTTTACGTGCACCTCAACGTCTTTTTCGTCGAGACCTGGCAGCTCGGCAGTGACGCGAATGCATTTGTCGTTTTCGCTGACATTGACCTTGGGATCGAAATGCCGCAGCATACTGCGCCCGCGTACATCAAGGCCGCGCGTGAAGTCGTCGAAAACCCGTCCGATCTCCTTCTGCAGGGATGAAAACGATTCATCGAAGGGCCAACCCTTCTCCCGCTTCCAGGGAAAAAGCTCTTTCATGTCCATTAACCGGCTCCTGAATCAGCCGCCCGAAATCCAGCAACGGGCGCGATTCCCTTCCGGACTGCCTCTCCTCAGGCATTGAAATCAACAATAAATCCCGCTGCTGGCGAGTTACGGCGGCAAAAATTGTCAGCGCGCCTGGCAAAAGTACGGGCGGCGCCTGGCAAAAAACTGGAACGGTCAGCCGCCGCTGCGAGCGCGCAGACGCGCATAGTAGTTGATTTGATGTTGAACGATGAGCGGTCCCAGCAGTACATTCAAGCCAGGCAGCGCAAGCAAGGCCTCGAAAAGCCAGCCGGGCGCGGACTTGAGCAAGAGCTCGCTGCGCCGATAGCAACGCGGCAAAAGAAAGCTGAGCGGCAGGCCCAGACCAAGCAGGGCAATCGTGATGCTGCCAAAGACGTCTTCGCCAAGGATCTTCAGCGTGCGTCCCAGCCATAAGAAGAAATACAGACCGCCGGTGGACAGGAGCAAAAGCCAGAGCGCTGGCAGGCTGATTTCCATACGCGTTGCGTTCTGTGGATCGATATCTTCGGCCTGCGCCTCGCCGCCGCTGGCCTTTGTCGGCGCAGAGAACCAGGCGCGCAGAGAGCCAGGCGCCTTGCTCAGACCGGCAATCAGCGCCGCGAGCGCCAGTCCAATCTGCGCCAGCGTGAACAATGCGTCGCCGGCCGGTCGCCAGGCGCGTCCGCCAATAGCCACGGAGATCCAGAGCGCCAGGATGCACAGCGCCGCTACAACCAGGGCCAGGGCCGGCAGGGCGATCAGAATGACTTTGCCCAGCAGCTCGCCGTGCGCCGGCCACAACATCGAAGAGAGTCGAGTGCACAGGTAGGCCAGCGCCAGTAAAGCCAGGGGCAAGACCAATCGCAGGAAGCTCGAGAGGCGCGAGGCATCGCCTGGAACATCGTAGTAGAGCCGAAAGGGATAGCGGGCGCGTTCCGCACTGTGCAGGTCCAGGTGCGGCGTCAGTCCGCAGAGGCCGCTGATCGAAAGCAATAGCTTGGAGCCGAACAGGTCGCAGCGCGCAAGAAAATGTAAGAGATCGCTGTTGTGCTTTTGCAAGATGAGCGCGTGCAGCCAGTTGAGCAAGACGCCGCCCAACCAGGCCAGTCGAAAGCAGGGCCAGAGCAAGAGCGCCGGCAGGAGCGGAATCCAGACCACGTTGCACAGGCTCAGCAGGGCAAAGGGCAGCGCCGCCACGCCTCGCCAGGAGTACTGGTAGTGCGGACCAAAAGATTGCACATCGACGCTGCGCACCAGCAGCCGCCCGCCGCGCAGCTGACTGAGGTCGTTGCTACAGCGGCCATAGATCCAGCCTTCGTCGCCGTTGAGCAGTTCTATCTGTTTCCAGGCGCCGCGGCCTTCGTGCAGTAGCGCAAACTGGTAGCGCAGAACTGCATCCTCGCGCGCCAGCTCCGCATTTGCCGAAGGCGCCTTGCGCAGCGGAAGCTCATCATCCAGAATCTGCACCAGATCGGGCGCGGCGCCCTGCAGTTCAACGTCCAGCGCCTCGTAGCCCCAGGCTTCCCCGTAGGACTGTCGCTCTTCGATGTTGCCGACGATGCGCAGACCGCCGCCAAGACGCAGCTGCTGTTGGCCGCTCTCGCTGCGCCAGCCGGAGCTGAAGGGCAACGCAATCAGACCAACCAGGCCAAGCAAGCGCAGCAGAGCAGGCAGCCGCGGCAGGCGCTCCGGATAGCGCAGGATGAAGTGCAGTCCCTCCATGGCGATGAAAGCTTTGCGCCTGCTATTGCGCGCCGCCTTCGGCGGCAACTCGCGTCAGATGGTCGCCTTCGACACGGTAGCTGATTCGACTGACCTGATTGCTGCTTTCGTCCCAGCCGCTAATGTGGATCAGGGGCGCCTCGATTTCCGGCTCCTCCGAACTGTACAGCTCTCCGATCTGCTGGAATTCCCCGTTGTGGTAGCGGCGAACTGCGATGCTCATCTCGGCGCGCTCGCTGTAGCTGGTCACCAGATACAACACGCCGTCATAGGCAAAGGTCCTGCCGCCCTCAAAGTAGCCAATGGTTTTGCACTGCTGATTCTCACAGCTGACCAGAAAGGACTGTGTTCCGCGGTACTGTTCGCCTTGGACATCGACGCTCAGGTTGTAGAGCTGTACCGGCTGTCCCTCTGGAACATCCAGCGCCGCCAGTTTTGCCGTGGAAGGAATTAGCTGAGCGCCGCTGCCATTCAGGTAAGCGACTACAGCCTGCATTTGCGGCGAGAGTTCCGGATTGCCGTTATGCTGCTGGTCATAAGCGGTAAGGTTGTCGGTGAACTCAGCGTCTTCCTGTGAAACCCAGGCCAGACGTCCGCCCTCGCAACCATACTCATTGCCTATCGCCTCATCTATTCTGTAGTACTTAATATTCTGGTGCGCGGCCACCGCGCTGACCTGCGCGCATTCCCCAGGCGCAGGCAGGGAACTGACCTGATTGAGTCCGCAGCCAGTCTGCAGCGTAGCGTCGGGCGGCGTGCCCAGGGCTGGATTGCCAAAGTAGCGCGGACTGACGCCGGTAATACAGACAAAGCCGCGTGTGATCTGAAAGCCCTGCATGCCGCCAAAGCTGGCCAGTTCGGCGGCATTTGCCGCCGGCGCTCGTTCCAGAAATCCGGCAAAGGCAAAGCCTTCGATGCCGTTCTTACTGCGCACCTTCAGCCAGATGCTGCGCCGGTTCTCGATGGTTTGTGGCAGCGAACCCTCCATCAGCACATCGACCACATCGCCGCGACGCAGCGTAGCGGCCACGCCGGAGCGCAACGTCGGCCCGCTGCGCAAACGGAGGCTGTCGCCTGTAACCAGCGCCACCTGCGCTTCGCTTACGTTGATCAGGGCCATCACATTGTTCCGGATCAGGGTTTCATCATAGGCAACGTATCCCTCGCGATCGCCCACACGCACCCGATACCAGAGACGACGATCGCCGGCGCGATCATCCTCGACGCGCTGGGCAAGCACCACGGCGCTTTGACCGCGCTGCAAAAGCTGCTGCGGGTTGCGCACTACCTCCGGAGCAGAGAAAACCGGAGCGCGATCGCCAACGACGAAAAGCAGGCCAATTGGTTCGCTTTTCTTGCAGGCGCCGGCCACGCCGCCAGCCGCCGCGATCAGCAAAGATACAAAAAGAATTTGAATGGTCGACTTCACAGGGCCGGTAATGGAATGGCCCGCACAGATTGTCGTCATTATTTTTTGTCCGACTGCAGCGCTCAGGGCCGCAGAGCCATTTCGCTGCGCGCCGCAGCGGCATTGACCACTGGCAGGCGCAGCGTCTTGATCAGGGGCCGCGTATCGCTCAAAGGCAACCGCGTCAGGATATGAGCGCTGGGCTCCAGATAATCCATAGAGAGTTCTACAGTAATGAAATCAGGCACAGGCCGCACTGCTACCAGAAAGCTGCGCTCGGCATAGTAGGCGCCCAGTTGCGGCGGCGGCAGACGGGTGTCCGAAACCAGTCGACGCGCTGGCGTCTCCGGCCCCAGCGGGCCTGCGCTGTGCGTGTAGGTCTTTTTTAAAAGCAGCTCGCTGAAGGGCAGTCCGCGTGCGTCGCGCAGTTCGATGCGCAGCGTCCGAAACAGATCGCCGGTTGGAAAGGAATGACCGACGCCCAGCATCAGCACATTCAGCTTGATCGTATCGGGCGTCATGGCCTCGGCCTCGACCTGCAGGGCGGAGGCCAGGTCGCTCAGGGCGTGGCCGCCAGGGAAGCGATGGCTCTCCGGGCTATTGGGACTCACATGGCAGTGCACACAGTTCAGTCGCCCGCCGGGGTTGGCTTCGCTCCATTCGGCGGCTACGTTTTGCATTGGCAATGCCGAGTAGACGACGTTCTGGCCCGGTCGCGAACTGAGCGCCGTTGGAAAGTTAAACTGGTGACAGCTGGCGCACAATTTTTCGGTTCCAAAATCGGCGGCGATCAGATAGTCATGCGCCGGACTTTGCGCCTGCTGTTGCGGGCTGTGCGCCGTCAAGACGCGACCATCGCGTACATGACAGGTGATGCAGGAAATACCGTCCTCGGCCTGCACTCGATCGGCGATTCGCTGCGGCTCGCCGCCGGGACGCACAAAGGGCGCGTGACAATTCAAGCACCATACCGAGGGTTCGCGCTCGTGCGCTTCCTGGTAGAGCGGGTTACTGAAGGCCACGCGATGGCGACTCTGGCGCCAGTTATCGTAGACCTGCTGGTGGCAGGAACGGCAGCCGGCGGAGCTGGCCAAAAGCTTGTCGCCCGAGCGCGCCGCGTGCCGCTGCGCATCGAAGGACACCGGGCGCAATGCACGCGAAAAGCCAAGAACCTTCAGCGACGCAGAATCAAAGCGCGCATCGTGCTCGAAGCCCGGCGTCGGCCGGCAGAGCGCAGAAAAGGCGCCCAGCGCGCCGAGGGCGAAGAGAAAGTACAGACTAAGGCTGCACCGGCCAGTTATTGGGCGGCAGCGGCGCATCATTGACGCCAGCTTCGCGCATGCCCAGTGGACCGGTCAACAAGTCGTGGATCAGCTTGTCGACGGCAGGGTCCTGGGCCAGGACGCGGATGCCAGAACGACGGCCGCCGGGATGTTCCAGAAATACCAGCTCGCACATGGTGCGCGCCGAGCCATGCACCAGCATCATGCCCTGCTTGCCATCGCGATCCGGATTGTAAACGCGCATGACGGTGAAAGGAGCATTGCTTTCGCTGAGCTCTTCCACCAGCTTTGCAATCAGGACGCCCAGCGGCTGCTCGGCCTCATAGGTGCGGCGATCGGCATAGAGCGGACTGCCGGCAAGAAGCAACAGCAGCAGAAAAAGGCGTACTTTGTAAGAGACCATGGGCGTCACACTTCCTCTAATGATATCAGGATCGGCCGTTGTGTCCAGTCCTTGAGCGCAGTTGCCGCTGCCACTTTGCAATATGGTCAGGGTAATTCTTCTATTCAATGTAGCATTCCTGGTCGCATTCCTGCTCCTGCCGCTGAGCGCTCTAGCCGCCGAAGGCGACGGCGAGGCTGACGGTCGGCCCTGGCTTCTGGGCCTCGAGGCGCAAGCCTATCCGGCCGGCGGCATTGGCACGCTGCGATTGGATCTGCCGCTTGGCGATCATCTTGGACTTACGCTGCGCGCCGGTTACAACGGCGCCTTTCGCCAGGACTTTGGCGCTCACGATGATGAACGCGGCGGCGGCGCCGGCGCCTCGCTTGGAATGCTCTATTCGAACTCCGCCAATGCCGAGGGCTGGGGTCTGGGACTGCGCGCGGACTACTGGCGGTTGAACATTGCCTGGAGCGACCAGCGTCGCAATCGACTGGATCGCGTTGTCGGCGATGAAGACTGGCTGTTTGTGGCGCTCTTTGCACCGGCCGAGTGGCGCAACCTTCATACGTTGCAGGGCAAACGTCAGGGCCGCACAACAATCGACGTGTTGCAGCCGACGCTGGAGCTGCGCTATCTGTTTGCGGCAAGCGATACGCTTTTGATCGGGCCCTCGCTCAGCGCCGGCGGCGAAATCAATGTGCGCACGCGCGGCGAGGGCGTGGGCCAAGGACCGATCCTGCTTTTTGGACTGAACGTGATGCTGCGACTCTAAGCGCGGCGTTGTTTGCCGGTTGCGGGCGCCCATGCCTGCGCCCTACTCGGTCATATTCGGGCGACTCAAGACTACGACCTGCTCCTACGAAATACCGATCGTCCCGACAATCGCCATTGCAATGCAGTCATTCGTCCTTGACTGTCCGTCGATCTTTCGCCGCCTGTTCCCGGTGAGCGCCTCCTCTTCCGCCTCGCCCATTCAAAAGGCTAGCGATCTATTGTTCTTCGACAATCTGGCGCTCTACTACGTGGTGGAACGCACGCCCCCGGAAGTGCTGGCGCGCGTTTTTCAAAGCGGCGATTCCAGGCTGGCCGGCGCGATGCTGGGCATCCTGACTCCCAAACAACGCGAAATTGTTCATCAATTGATGGCCGCCAACAACGATGGCGATCGCTCCCGAAACGAGCAGGCCTCGCAGGCTCTGGTCATTCTGGCTGGCGATCTGCTGCTGCGCGGATTTTTGCGGCGCGATGGACGTCGCTTCTACGGCGTGCCGCGCGAGGAACAATTGCAGCCGGGCGCCGGCGCCTATCATCCCTGAAGGGCGCTGCAGCCATGAAGCTTCGTTCACTTGCCAGAGTATTTGCGCTGACTGCGCTCTTGCCGGCAGCCGGCGCCTGCCAGACCGTCGAAAGTTATTTTCAAACGGTGCACATTGCTGTCGGTCTGGAAAGCGCCAGCGTGCGCTTCTATACCAACAAGCCGCAGCTGGTGGAAGACTTTGGCTACAAGAAGGGCGGCGATGAAGAGGGCGTGCTGGCGCATTCGCGCCACAAGCAACGTTCGCGCGGATTCTACAATGTCAGTTCCCAGCCGCAGCGCCTGGAATTTCTAAAGGATACGTGGATCTATCCGCTGGTGGCGCTGCAGTTGACGCTCAACTCGCCGCGCACCTACCGCGGCGTGCTGGATAACTATCCCGACGACGGACGCGTCTCGCAGGATCCGCAAGAGGCCCTGTCGATCTTGCTGCTGCCGCGCCAGGGCGTGTTTGCCAGGCGCATGGATTATCTCTACGAAGAGGCGCAAGCCTATGGCACGCTCTATCTCGGCTACTTTGGCGACGACTTTCAGATTGCACTGGGCCTGAACTGGGGCCAGGCTTACTACAGTCTGTTGATTGCCGAAAATCGAGTCGTTGTAACCGATACGCGATCTCACTGGCGACCGGTCTTCTCACAGAGCTTCATCCTGGCCTATCGTCTGGGAAAGCACTTCGACAGCGGGCTGTTCAGCAACACGCACATCTTCCTGGAGTCGGTAACGGAGCTCAGCAGTCGACACGCGGTGCAGACGCAGCTCAAACGCAGCGACGGCTCGCCGCCTGATGCGCTCTATGTCAATTCGGCGGTCTTTCGCATCGGCATCCGCAAGCAGGTGGAACTCTTCGAGAGCGAGGCGCCCGCGCCGCCCGCTGCGCCGTCGCCCGCTGAGCACTAAGGCCTCAGGATTTTGTTGACGCCAGGGGCCCCGGCGCCGATGCTCAAAACAGAGCCAGACGCGCGCATGATTTCCCGCTTTCACATTGGCCTTGCGGCCGCCGCGCAACTGCTGCTGCTGAATCTCGCACTATGATGGCGCGGCGACGCTCCTGTCGCGTGCGACCGCGCCTCCTCCCTTCGGGCCCTGCCCCTCGCTGAAATCTTCGATAAGGATGTAGCAAAATGAGCGAACGAATCTATATTTTTGACACCACGTTGCGCGACGGCGAGCAATCGGCCGGCGTCGCCTTCACGCCGGATGAAAAGCTGGAGATCGCGCTGCAGTTGCAGCGACTGGGCGTCGACGTCATCGAGGCCGGCTTCCCCTGCACCAGTCCCGGCGACCTGGCGGCAGTGCAGCAGATTGCGCGCGTCATCAAAGATTGTACGATCTGCGCCCTGGCGCGCGCCATACCGCGCGACGTCCAGACCGCCTGGGAGGGCGTCAAGGAAGCCGTCGATCCGCGCATCCATGTGTTCATCAACTCCAGCGCCATCCAGATGGCGCATCAGTTGCAAAAGGACAAGGAAGAGGTGCTGGAGCAGGCCGCCGCGATGGTCAAGCTGGCCGCCAGCTTTACGCCGAACGTCGAATTTTCGGCAATGGACGCCACGCGTTCCGATCGCGATTTCATCTACCAGATGGTGGAACGTTGTATCGCCGCCGGCGCCACCGTCATCAACCTGCCGGACTCCGTGGGCTATGCAATCCCCGAGGAACTGGGCGACCTGTTTCGCTCGGTGCGCGAAAAGGTGCCGAACATCGACAAGGCCGTGCTTTCCTTTCATGGCCAGAACGACCTGGGATTGTGCACGGCCAATTCGCTCTCCGCCATTCAGAACGGCGCGCGGCAGATCGAGGCCACAATCAACGGCATTGGCGAACGCGCCGGCAACACCTCGCTGGAAGAGGTGGTGATGGCTATTGCCACTCGTAAGGATTTCTTGAATTTCCATACGAACATACGAACCCGCGAACTCTATCGCGCCTCGAAAATGGTGGAGACCTACTCCGGCATGCCCGTGCAGTGGAACAAGGCCATTGTCGGCAAGAACGCCTTCCGCCACAGCTCCGGCATCCACCAGGACGGCATCCTCAAGCTGCGCGAAACCTGGGAGATCATGGACCCCACGGAGATTGGCATTCCGCAGGGCACGCAGCTGGTGCTGGGCAAACTCTCCGGTCGCCACGCCTTCAAAGTACACATGAAAGAGCTGGGCTATGATCTGGGCGAAGACGAACTGAACCGCGCCTTTGCGGCCTTCAAGGATCTGGCCGACAAGAAGATGGCGCTGGACGATCGCGATCTACAGGCCATCGTCAACGACAGTCTGCGCGAAGGCGACAGCCCGGCCTGGCAGCTGGATCAGGTGCAGGTCTCTGCCGGCGATCGCGCCATTCCTACAGCGACGTTGCGCATGTCCGATCCCGAGGGTCAGCTCAGAAGCGACGCATCGATTGGCACGGGACCGGTGGACGCGATTTATCGCGCCGTGAACCGCATCACCGGTTTGCAGCCCAAGTTGACGGAATTCAGCGTGCGCAGCGTCACCGAGGGCATTGACGCACAGGGCGAGGTGACTATCCGCATCGAACAGGAGGGCCGCAGCTTCACCGGTCATGCCAGCGATACGGATATCCTGGTGGCCAGCGCGCGCGCCTACATCAACGCACTGAATCGCATGCTTGCGCTGAAGATCGCCGGCGCCGCTGCAGCGCGCTGAGGCCGAGGCGCTCAGGGAAAACTGTAGCGGCGGCGCAGCGCTTCGCCGCCGCCACATTCAGCAAGCAAGGCGCGCAGACTGTAAGCCGCGCTGCGCTTGGCCAGACGCTGTCCGTTTTCATCGAGCACCAGCGCACAGTGGTAGAATTCCGGCGGCGCATGTTGCAGCGCACGGTAGAGTAAGAGCTGCCGCGCCGTAGAAAGCAAGAGATCCTCGCCGCGCACCACCTCGCTGATCTTCATCGCCGCATCGTCGACCACCACGGCCAGTTCGTAGGAGGGAAAGCCGTCCTTGCGCCAGACCACAAAGTCGCCAAAATCGACGCCAGCGGTGAAGCGTTGCAGGCCAAGTCGTCGATCGAGAAAGGCAATGCTTTCGCCGTCGGGAACGCGAAAGCGCCAGTTGCAATCGCCGGGCGAGGCCGCATCCTGTCCCTCGCCTGGCGGCGGACGCAGCGTCGGGGGAAAGATCGCTTCGCTCTCTTCCTCGCCCTGCGGCGCCGAAAGGGCGCGTTGCACATCGCGGCGCGAATGGGCGCTGGGATAGATCAAGCCTGTGGCCTTGAGCGCGCGCCACGCCGCCTGGTAGAAATGCTGTCTTTCACTTTGTTTGTACGGACCAAGCATTCCGCCAATGTCCGGCCCTTCCTGCCAGACGATGCCCAGCGCGCGCAGATCATCCAGCGCCGATTGTGCGTATTGCGGGCGACAGCGCGCTACATCGAGATCCTCCTCCCGATAAACCAGCAGCCCCTTGCGCTCCCGCGCCCGACTGTATGCGCTCCAGAAGGTGCGCGCGTGGCCCAGATGCAGATCGCCGGTGGGCGAAGGGGCGAGGCGTCCGCGATAGACTGAGGACATGTGCAACTACAGCCGCCAGACCGCCGCCCTCGACGTCAACCAGCCGGCCGCCCTGCAGCGCAGCGATGCCGGAGGCGACTGCGCCGCAAATTGCCAGGGACCATGAATGATAAAATTGTTGAAAGCATACAAGCCGGTCTGGAAAACATGGTCTGCTGAAGCTCGGTGAGGGGACGGCGAAAAAAGCGCCTGGGACTCACTGGGCGAAGCCGTGCCTGGGGCTGGCAGAAAAAAGGGGACGGAACGAGTCGCGCCGCGTCTACGTGCGCTGGCAGGACATGGTTCTGCATCGACCGAGCACCCCTGGCCGCATTTCGACGCGAAGCGTTGTTCTGATTTACTGCGGTCCAACGCTGGCTTGCCTGCAGCTCGGACAAAACGCCGCTAGCGACGTCCATGAGCGGCTCAGTTTCGCCCTGCCGGATGCCCGGCGCGTTGCTGAGCATCTTTACGAGCTGCCAATGGGCAGCGCTCAGCACCGACAAATGCGTAAATTGCTTGGTCGAATGCTGGACCTGCGCCAATGCTTTGAGCTTGGCGATCTGGTACGTGAGCTACGAATCCGCAACTACAGTCGCAAAACAATCCGCGCCTATTACTACTGGGCGCGGGAGCTTCTGCTCGAATGCTGGAAACCAGCCGCGCAAATCCAGCCGGCGGATGTGCGCGAATTCCTGCACGGCATCGCGGAGCGTCATGGAGCTACTTCGTTGCGCATCGCCGCCGGAGCGCTGAAATTCTACTTTGGGAAAGTGCGCCGGGTCTCGATTGGCGCCGAAATACCCCCTGTCCGGCGCGATCGGCATTTGCCGGTCGTGCTTTCCCGCGAAGAAGTCGACCGTCTGCTTCAGCAGCCGAAAAATGAAAAGCACCGACTGCTGCTCACCCTTTGCTATTCCGCCGGATTGCGCGTCAGTGAGCTGGTGGCATTGCGCTTATCGGATCTGGATCTCGACCGCGGCGTCATTCGGGTCCGCCAGGGAAAAGGAAAGAAAGATCGTTACACTCTGTTGGCGAAGGCTGTCCGGGCGCCGCTCGGCGATTATTTGAGAAACTATCGCGCTGGACCGTGGCTCTTTTCGGGACAGGATCCATCGCGACACCTGACAGAGCGCAGCGCTGAAAAGGTCTTTGAACGGGCCCGTGCGGCAGCCGGAATCACAAAGGACGTGTCGATTCACGGATTGCGACACTCTTTCGCCACGCACCTGCACGAGCGTGGCATCGATATTCGCTACATCCAGAAGCTCCTTGGACATGCCAGCACGCGGACAACCGAGATCTACACTCACGTAGCGCGCAACGATGTTCTGCGGCTGAAGAGCCCGCTGGACGACTGAAGCCGTCGAGGCGGCCGAAGTTCGTAAAACCAACAAGGGAGTGCGACAATACGAATTCGTCTATTTGCGACGCGGTGCGGACAAGACGAAGGCGGATAGGCAACGAGATTGACCAGAAAGACGAAGACGTATAGAATGAGTTAT
>JAIBBN010000017.1 GCA_019694655.1 Leptospirales bacterium | reverse complement strand
CTGCAGCGAGACCTGAACAAATGGATCCAGTTCTACAACTACGAACGCCCCCACCGCGGGTATCGCAACATGGGCAAAAGGCCTGCGGATACCATGGGAGTGTTAGACATGAAGGTTAGCTGAACACATAACTCCATGTAGCCACTCCGCTCCTCGGCGGGCAGGCCGCCTGCGGTGCTCGGCCACTCGTTCCTCTCGCGAAACATTTCGCTTCGCTCCGTTTATTCGCTCGCCCGGACGCGCGCGAAAAGTGGAAAATAAGAAGCGCGCGCGCCGGGTCGGAACTTCGGGCACATGCTCGCTGCGCTCGCACGTCGGCTACACAAATACGTTATGCGACATGCCACACCCACAGGATTCTTGCCAATATGAAGCAGTTTGCGCCACATGCATGGGAGTTTTCAGATAAAGTCTCCGACAAAGTTTTGCGCAATCGTGCGGAAGACCTGAAGACAAAGCTAATACAAACAGGTAGCCCTATCTCAGTAAAGACAGCGCAGCGGCTGAATGACGTATTTCGCCTCCGTCCAGACATCGAACTGCGTTTTTGGGGGCATCACACGGAAACTTGTGATCTGAGTCTGCTGGACCATCTCCCAAATTTACAGCATTTCACTGCGAATTGCATAATGCAGGCAGAACATGTCGAGTCAGTAGCGCATTTACCCAAGCTAAAAACCCTCCGCGTTGGCATCTTTTCCCTCGATAACTTTTCCTTTCTTGAGAAACTCCCGGACTCGATAGAAACATTGGGCTTAGAAGGCACAAAATCTAAGAGGCCAAGCATCGATGCCATAACCCGATTTCGCAGTCTAAGGAGTCTATATCTGGAGGGCCACTCAAAGAACCTCGAAGTGATTGGTGAGCTTCCCGCTCTTGAAGACCTAACCTTGAGATCTATCAAGATTGGCAGCCTTAAGTTTGTACGCAATTTGCCACTCTTGCGCTCTCTGGATATTAAGCTCGGTGGAGTTCCTAGCTTGAAAGGACTTGAAAGCGCGAGTATTAGGTACCTAGAATTGTGGCAAGTGGCAGGTCTTCGGGACATTTCGCAAATTAGCAAACTTCTTAATCTGGAAATCCTGTTTCTCCAATCCCTGGCGCAGATAATAGCCTTGCCTGATTGCGCAAAGTTGACTAAGCTCCGCGCGGTTCGTGTTCAACAAATGAAAAAACTAAAAGATTTCTCGGGACTCCAATCTGCTCCCGCTCTCAATGTGTTCCATTTGCTTGAAGGTAACTCTCAGGAAGCAGAAGACTTAATACCGGTTCTCAAGAACAAGAATTTGGCCTCTCTGTTTTGTGGATTCTCTGAAACAAAACGTAAAATCATGTTACCCCTATTGGAAAAATACGGAAAAGAATTCATCAAACCTCCAATCGAGTTTCCGTCACTCTAAACAATGTGGGTGTGGCACGTCGCATAACTCTCGTTCCCCGCTCCGCGCCTCCGCTACACTGCGTTCCGCTACGGTGCTCGGTCCTGGCACTCTCAGCAAACGGCTCACACGTTCGCCTTTTTGCTTCACGCGGGCGCGCGCAGGTTCAGGAATATAAGAAGTGCGCGCGCCGCGCCGTGCTGCGGACAAATTGCGCTTCGCGCAACTTCGGGGAACTTAATACGTTATCCGCCATTCCGCGTTCACACCATGGAAGACATCATCGTTAAGCTATCCGGGTTGGTTAAGAACCTCGAACAAGCAGGCTATCAATTCGTTTCCGCGACGCCAGTACGGATGGCGACGAATCAGACCGCTGATTCGATCGCAGAATTAGAGAAACACTTTCCTTTGCCGCAGGAACTGCGGGACTTTTATCGCCGTTTGGACTCCATCGACTTCAGCGGGACCCCGCCGCAGGCTTGGGGCGGTTGTGAGTACCCCGACCCGCTCATGATTGATTCGCCGGAGTCCGCCCTGGCAGAACTCAGTGATTACCTTGCCGACACCGAATCTTACTTGGAAGCATATGAAGTATTCCGCTTTCCCGTGAGCCCCGACTACTACCATAAAGCGAATGTTTCCGGCGGTCCATTCTACAATATCGCACTGAGTGAGGACGGCCCGTACACAGTGACGAATACTCCGTATGGAGACCTCGCACTCCTGGACTATCTATCGTTCGCGATCCGATGGGCAGGATTCCCGGGCCTTTCACGAACGATGGGGCACACGTGGCCAGTTGCACAATTGCGTCCTTGACACGGTTCGGCGGAACGGTGCCTAACCAGACTGACGAATAAGTACAGAATTTGAAGCTGCCTGTCCTCGCCTGCCTCTTCGGACAGATCGAAGCGAACTTTTTTGATCGGAGTCAGGCAATTCGACGTTTTTCGCAGGGCGGTGCGCGAATGGCGGCCCGGGCGCACGGATTGCGCGATCACAAACGCCGGAGATCAGCAGCGTTGGCGATCTTTTCGATGTTGTGGACCATGCAATAGAGCAGCCATTGGGCGTTGCCTTTTTTCGACCACGCAGCGTGAAACGATTGAGCCCTTTCTGGAAGGTGATGTTCGCAAACACGGGCTCCACGATGCCCATGCGTTTTGAATAGAGCTGGCGACCTCGAAGCGCGTCGATCTTTGCCTTCATGCGGCTGGCATGCGTTGCTTCGACGCGATTGTCTATGACGTATAAGTTCCGCCGTCTGGCTGTGTCTGCTCCAAGACAACGCTTTCGCAGCTGGCACGCTATGCGGCCGGTGAGCGCCATGAAGGTTACTTTTGTGCGGCACGCCTCCTCAATCGCCCGCGAGGAATACAGGCCACGCGAATAGGCATACAGAATGATCTTAAGCAAAGTACGTGGGTCAAATGCTGGAGCGCCGGATTCGTGCGTGCATCGAGACCGCTAAGGCGAAAGCGACGATCAATGAGCCGATCCAGCACAGACGCGAAACTACCTGGCAGAATCTGTCTGTCGGAATCAACCGCGACCATGCGACATTGGGTGCGATCATAGTGTTTGTAGCGGGTCATCTGCCCTCTCCTTCCGACGATTCAGAGGCATGCCGGCAAGATGGGTCAGTTTTTGGCGCTTCTTTTCCTGGAGCGGGCTTTTTCAACAGACTCAACAGCGGTTATGCGCTCGGGCCTTCGGCCCGGCCCTCCGCTACGCTCCGGGGCACCACAAAACGCGCCTCCACTTTCTGGTTGAAGACCCTCCGGGTTTTCTCCTGTCTCTACGCAAAAGGATTGACGGGCGTCGAACGCCCGTCATCACCATAGAGTCGCGTTTGTGCCGTCGCCTAACCGCGTAAGTTAAGCGAAATAACCGCGCGAGCCGATAACGATTCGGAAGTAATCCTGGCTGAGCGGCAAGCGAAGAGTTCCCCGATTCGGCTCACTTCGACTTATGAGCCGCTAATTACGGTTGACATCACTTACGCAGAACGTTAGTATAACCTGTGATCAGGTCTTTCAAGTCTAAGCAGACTGAACTGATCTGGAACGGAGAATTCTCAAAGAAATTTCCGCCCGACATGCAGCAGAAGGCGAGGGATAAGCTGAGGATGTTAAACAACTCGCAAACGATTGCCGATTTGAGAATTCCGCCATCAAATCGTTTGGAATCACTGCAGGGTGATCGGAAAGGACAGTACAGCATCAGGATCAACGATCAGTGGAGAGTCTGCTTCTCGTACCAGAATGGCCATGTGTACGATGTCGAAATAGTTGACTATCATTAGAACTATGAAAACGCTAAAGAACGTTCACCCGGGAAGAATTCTCAACGAGGAGTTCCTCGAGCCTCTCGGTATCACCGCGTATCAACTGGCAAAATCGACTGGCATGCCTCAAACGCGGATTAGTAGCATTGTCAAGGGCGCTCGTTCGGTAACAGCCGACACAGCTTTGAGATTATCTCAATTCTTTGGTAACTCGGCCCAATTCTGGCTGGGACTCCAAACGGACTTTGACCTGGAAGAAGAGCAGAAACGCCTCAAGAAGGATCTCGCGAAGATACCTAACTATAGAGAAGTCGCTCCCGCATAGAAAGCCCGAGTTGATGCAGTCAGCGAATGCGCGCGGCTACTTCGCATAACCAGACTGACGAATCAGTACAGAATTTGAAGCTGCCTGTCCTCGCCCCGGCCCTTCGGATAGATCGAGGCAAACTTTCTGGATCCGATCCAGGCGAATCGACGTTTTTTGCGATGCGATGCTCGAATGGCCGCTCGCTCTCGCGGACTGTGCAATCACAAACTTCGGAGATCCGCGACGTTGGCGATCTTTTCGATGCTGTGAACCATGCAATAGAGCAGCCATTGGGCGTTGCCTTTTGCCGACCGCGCAGCGCGTCGATCTTCGCCTTCATGCCGCTGGCATGCGTCGCTTCGCCGCGATTGTTTATGACGTGTAAGTTCCGCCGTCTGGCTGTGTCTGCTCCAGGACAACGCTTTCACAGCAGGCACGCTATGCAGCCGGAGAGCGCCATGAAGGCTACATTTGTGCGGCGCGCCTCTTCAATCGCCCGCGAGGAATACAGGCCGCGCGAATATGCATACAGAATGATCTTATGCAAAGTACGCGGGTCGAATGCTGGAGCGCCGGTTTCGTCGTTCCGGTAGCGTGCATCGAGACCGCTAAGGCGAAAGCGCCGATCAATGAGCCGATCCAGCACAGACTCGAAACTGCCTGGCAGAATCTGTCTGTCGGAATCAACCGCGACCATGCGACATTGTGTGCGATCATAGTGTTTGTAGCGGGTCATCTGCGCTCTCCTTCCGACGATTCAGAGGCATGCCGGCAAGATGCGTCAGTTTTTGGTACTGCTTTTCCTGGAGCGGGCTTTTTCAACAGACTCAACAGCGGTTATGCGCTCGGGCCTTCGGCCCGGCCCTCCGCTACGCTCCGGGGCATAGCCCTGTGGTACTAGGCCACTCGGCTCTCTCCGCGAAACGGCTCACAACTCCGCCTCTTTGGGCTCCATCCGGACACGCGCTACCTTAAGGCAGAATAAATGGCGCGTGCCGGAGCGGAACTTCGGGCAAATTGCTCGCTGTACTCGCAACTTCTGCTAGCTTGACGTTATGCGTCATGAGGCTCTGATCAATGCAAGATCGATACGCCGGAGACATTGGGGACTTTACGAAGTTCTATTTAATCAAGAGAATTCAACGTATTCTGGACTACCAGGATGGTGACTTTGGGTTGAATTGGTATTTGAACGACCGACCAGAAAGGAATGGTGATGGCCACAAAACCAGTTTTCTCGCAGATCCTTTCCACATCCAACTGGATGCGCAATTGGTCAGTGATCTGAACACAACCCTTTTGAACCGGCGCGTTTCTACTCTGGAAGACACTGTTCGACTGCCCAGCAAGGCAGTGTATTTTTCAGATCCTGTTCCTTCAGAACCCTCATCCCGACACGCGTGGCACCAAATTGCCCTAAAAAAGCTCGCTGGGGTCAAAGCGGTGCTCCTGGATCCAGACAACGGCCTGCAACCTCCATCGGCGCAAGGGAGCAAGTTGCCGAAGTACGTCGTCTCCCATGAAATCCAGGATTATGTGCATCGCAATGAGCTCACAATAGTGTACCAGCACTTTTCTCGGCAACCGCGCGATCAACGTCTTGGGGCAATCAACAGATTCCTGCAAGCTTCGATCTCTGGCCACTTCCAGCACTGTGTTGTATACCGAGCGGCCCGTTACTACGTTCTCATCGGAAGAGACCCTAAACTGCTCACCTCGATTCATTAAGCCCTGAACCCGGCGGGCTTCGACTACTTTGAAAAGGAAAGCTAATATGTGGCTGGCAACTAAACTCGGCTTTTACTCGATCGTTCGAAAGGATGATGGGGTCCATGTTCGGTCAAGGGTCCTTCAGGATCTGCAAAATCTCGTTTCCGCCGCAGGCTTGCGACAGGAAATTCAAACTTGGCCGGCGGCAGACCACCGATTCAGAATCATCATATCTTCCGAACAACTCGCCCGCGTCATGACGGCGTTGACCAATTCGATTGATTACTCCAATTTCAAGTCCATGATCGGGAATACTCCCGATCAGAAAGGGAAAAGCAAAGCCTATGGTTCAATCTGGTCAACCATGTATGCCTTGCAAGATAGCGAGCCTCACGGCGCATAACTTCGGGCAAACGCTCCGCTCCTCGGCTTCGCCTGCGGCGCTCGGGTTTCGCGCTCTCCGCCCAAACGGCTCACTCTGTAGCCCTTTTTGCTTCACGCGGACGCGCGCGGACCTTGGAATACTTGAAGCGCGCGCACCGCGCCGTGCTTCAGACAAATGAACTTTGCACGACTTCGGGAAGCTTAACGTTAAGCGAAATTAGCGGGCGAAGGGAGAGTGCAACCGCAACGGGATCACCCGTTTCAGATTGTCGAAATCCCTGTCGCGAGTGAATTCCGCAAAATCTTTAGTCATAGCTACGGATGCAATCAGCAGGTCGATAAACTTCCCTGTCACTCCTTTCGACTTGCAGAGTTTGTAGGTCCGATCTTATCAGCGTGGAAGCGGCCTTCCGGGGTGCCGCCGGTGTTTACGTCCGCATTGCCAGATCATTGTTTGCCCGGATATCGTCGCCGCAGTCCCCGGTTTTCACCGCGTCGCCGTCAGAAGTCACAGCCAAGAACTTCACCCTCCCTGGGTGCGTATGAACAAAAATGCGTTTCGCCTGATTCTTTGCCCGCCTCCGAAAACTCGAAGGCAGACGCGCTGAGTCTCGCGCCTTTGCAGGGCTCGGGCTCGATCACCTTGGTTCCTCCTTTCGGAGCAGGCCGCGCATCGAACCGCGCCTCGCCGTATTTCGCCTCTGGCGAAACGGTTGGCAGCTGTTCGGCTATGCGCAGTGTGACGCAAAGCGCGGCGTAGCAAACGCTTACGAATCCAGGGTCGGAATTTCGGGCCTGCCCGCGGGGAGATCGATGAAAGACCTGGAGATCAGACTATTCAGAGCGCTGTTCGTTCTTGCTGCTGTGTGGAATATGATCGGGGCTGGCTTCGGTTATTTCAATACGGCGTACACCTTCGCCCATTTTTTTGGCAAAGAGCTCACAGATCCCCTTATACTGGCCATCTACCGGGGAGCATGGGGAACTACGCTTATTTACTTTTTTGGTTACCTCATCGTCGCAAAGGATCCGCTCAAGCACAGCGGTATTGTCATCGTCGGCGGCATCGGGAAGGTTGCCTTTGCCGCAAAGTTACTGCAACTCTATCTCGTTGGCCTCGCCGGGCCTGTGATTTTCGTGGTGGTCATTGGGGACCTTATCTTTTCGCTCTTATTTGTCTTCTACTTCTACCGCCTCTACCGCGCCGGAGAACGCATCCTGTAACGCCAAATTACGCCTTGCCGGCGCAGCGAACAGCTGCGGAATTTGACGCTGCCTGCCCTTGCCGCGCCGAGTGCCAATCCAACCTGTTACGCCATGAGATATTTGCGTCCCATTCAAACATGGATTGTCCTGCTTGCCGCTGCGCTCCTTCCGCTGTGCGGTCAACAATCGAACGTCTGGAAGGTCCCCGCAGCCTTCGCGATAGACAAACCGACAATTACTGAAGGCGACGTTATGGTTCGCCTTTTTGGAAATTACTCGGCGGCGCAGCGGATTTCGATCTGGATCTCGGATCCGATGTTTGAAGAGCAATCCTCCGACGCCGCAGCAGAGACAGTCGCCTCAAGAGTTATCCTGAGCGACACGTCAAGACCCAACCAGCTGGTTCTCCTCTTGAGCACGACTCCCAGCGAAGGCTTTTTTGACTGCCGCCCGTGCGCACCCATAATCTCCGTCGCGGACCTCAAAAGGAATAACTCCGTGTGGCAACTCGCATCCTATGCGCAGCTCGGACCGATGGGAAGCTACGGGCAGCCTCCGGATGCGACCCTGAAGCGACTCAGCCAAGAAATCAATGTGTTTGTACTCGCCACCGGCGACGTTCATATGGGCTTCTCGTCTGCGAACGTGCGTTTCGTGGGACCAACTTCAGCCGGGTATTCTGTAGTATTTGAAATGAATACCTCCTTCAGCAATGAGGGAGCATGTGAGCCCGAAAGGAACAACTGCGCCGAGAATGTTACAGAAATCTCCGTAACCCAAGCGCCCTACTACCCGGACATTGTTACCGTAACGCGAGGGACGGACATTGAGGACCTATCCGCGCCTTCACAGCCGGTAGATCGCACCACGACCTGGCGCTTCGATGGCAGGGAATATCGTTGAACGGCGCGCATCTTTCGCTTCGGCTGACATGAAGCGCAGGCGCTGGCTTCGCCAGAACGGTTTGCATGCAACTCAGCTCAAGCGTAAGCGCTTTTTCACCGCGACTTGAACGCCGCGTGCACGGCAGCCGGCGAGAGCCTGCAGGGCATCAGATCCCGGACAGCCTCGATGTTGTTTCGATTGTCTGGAAAGTGCAAGAACAGATGCCTCAGGTAGGAAAATGGTTCGTGACCGTTTGCTTTAGCCGTCTCAATGATTGAGTAGAGGAGTGCGCTGGCCCTCGCGCCTGCAGGAACGCAGGAAAACAGCCAGTTCTTGCGACCGACGACAAAAGGGCGGATTGCGTTTTCGGTCAGATTGTTGTCGATCTCCAGTTCGCCATGCTCAACGTAAACGGTGAGTCGCGGCCATAGTTTCCAGGCGTAGGCAATTGCCCTGCCCATTGTTCCGGATGGCAAAGCGCCGGCGTACATGCGCCCAGCAGGCGGCGCGAAGATCTGTATTCGAACAGTATCACAGGACGATCAGCCCGGCCGCCGCGCAACACCCACATATATGATTTCTGGTCTGCTTTACGACCCGCTTCGCAAATTACCTGCAGAGTCGTTTCATCTGCGCCCAGGCTGGAACCAGAGCGAATTTCATCCCATAGAATTTCGCTTACAATCGCAAGCTCCTCAGCAACTCTGATCGCCCAGCTGCACATTGTGCCGCGCGTCAGGTCGATGCCGATGCGATCGAACATCTTTTCCTGGCGATAGAAGGGCAGCGCATCACAGAATTTTGAGGTAAGTATATAAGCCAGAAGGCCCTCGCCGGCGATCGTGCCAGGCAAAAGGCGATGACGCAAGGCCGTGCGCACCGCAGGCCGACTTTCATCGCCCAGCCCTTCACAGCTCTTGCAGGCGTATTTTCGCTGGATGTAGCGATGGACCATGATTTTCTGCGGAATGAGTTCCAGCTCTTCGGATACATCGTCGCCGATGTAACTCAAGGTCTGTCCACAGGCGCAGGTTTTTTCGGAATCCGGCAAGTCGAGAATGATTTCCTCGCGCGGAATACTCTCCGGTATTGGCCGCCGGCCGCGCTTCCGACGCAGAAAGGAAGACACCACGGATTTTTCGGAAGGCTGCTCTTCGCCGTCGCCGTCTTCTGCTTCATTGATGGACTTGCGCATATCCGTTCTTCCAGGGCGGACGAACACGCGCAGATTTTCAACGCCAGGGAACATGGATTTTTAGGGACCGGAAAAGTACAGCTGGCGAAAATGTCCACGGCTTGATGGCCCGCGCCTCGCAGAACACCCTGCGAGTCCGGCCGCATTGACGCCAATTTGCGAGGATCTGAAGCCATTCGGTCCTTGGTCTTGATTTCGTTTGCATGCTGCCTCCAAACCGGGCAGCTTAGCACACGCTTCAATCCAGCACAAGGTGGCCGGAAAAAGCGCTTACGTTCTTGTTTCCATCCATGGATTACAAGGAAACACGTAGACAGTTCAACGAAAATCAAATGGACAACTTCGTTGATTTTCTGAGCGAACAAGCATAAAACATCCGCCCGCAACCGGAGTCGACGAATGCCCGAAGCCCGAACCGACTGCCAGGCACAACCAACGTAAGTTCGAAGGGACGGCGAAAATGGGTAGAGCTCGATTTTGCTATTGGACTTTCTGGCGTATTGTTCAAGCCACATTCGGCCGGCCGGGATTGTGCGGATCTTGAAAAGTTAAGGTTATGGCCAGAAGTAAGAAGAAAGACTCCGTCGTTACCGCGGAACCCATCGAAAAGCAGCTCTGGAAGACAGCCGATAAGCTGCGCAAGAACATTGACGCGGCAGAGTACAAACATGTGGTCCTCGGTCTGATCTTTTTGCGCTATATTTCGGACGCATTCGAAGATCTGCACGATCGCCTGAAGTCCGGCAAAGGCAATTACTCCGGCGCCGATCCGGAGGACAAAGATGAATACAAAGCCGAGAACGTATTCTTCGTCCCGGAGAAAGCTCGCTGGTCGTTTCTTGTAGCCGAAGCAAAGAAACCGAACATCGGGACCACGGTCGATGCGGCCATGGACTTGATTGAGAAGGACAATCCTTCTCTAAAAGATGTGTTACCTAAAGTTTACGCTCGTGGCAATCTCGATCCTGCCAACCTTGGCGGACTGATCGACGAGATCGGCAAGATCGCCATGCGCGATGCCAGAGCCCGCAGCGCGGACATACTCGGGCATGTCTTCGAATACTTTCTTGGCGAGTTTGCTCTGGCAGAGGGCAAGAAGGGCGGACAGTTCTATACCCCGAGGTCAGTAGTCGAACTTCTGACGGCCATGCTCGAACCGCACAAGGGCCGTGTCTTCGATCCATGTTGCGGCTCGGGCGGGATGTTCGTCCAGTCGGAGAAGTTCGTCGAGAGCCATCAGGGCAAGGTGAACGACATCTCCATCTACGGACAGGAGAGCAATCATACCACGTGGCGACTGGCCAAAATGAACCTGGCGATTCGGGGTATCGATAGCTCGCAGGTGAGGTGGAACAACGAGGGCTCTTTCTTGAACGATGCCCACAAGGACCTGAAGGCTGACTATGTCATTGCCAATCCTCCGTTCAACGATTCGGACTGGTCAGGCGCCCAGCTCCGCAAGGATGGCCGCTGGAAGCACGGTGTGCCTCCGGAGGGCAATGCCAATTACGCATGGATCCAGCACTTCCTGTTCCATCTGGCCCCGACCGGGGTCGCCGGATTCGTGCTGGCGAAAGGCTCATTGACCTCCAAGACGTCGGGCGAGGGCGACATTCGCAAGGCGCTGGTAGAAGCCCGGCTGGTGGATTGCATCGTCAACCTCCCGGCCAAACTCTTTCTCAACACGCAGATACCGGCCTGTCTGTGGTTCCTCGACCGTGGGAAGGCCAACGATTCTAAGTCCAAGAGGTCGGAGGAGATTCTGTTCATCGATGCCCGCAATCTGGGCCATCTCATCAACCGGCGCACCAAGCAGTTTGCGGATGAAGACATCCAGAAAATCGCCGAGGCGTATCACAACTGGCGGAACTCGTCCAAGAAATACAAAGACGAGCCGGGGTTCTGCTGCGTAGCGAAGCTGGAGCGAGTGCAGGAGTTGGACTATGTGCTGACGCCAGGGCGTTATGTGGGGCTGCCCGAGGAGGACGACGATTTCGATTTTGCGGAGCGTTTTGCCAGCCTGAAGGCGGAGTTTGAAGGGCAGCTCAAGGAAGAGGCTGTGCTTAATCAGGCGATTCTGGAGAATCTGGGAAAGGTGCGGGTCGGGAAGGAAGGTTGAAGCCTTTTGCACGCCGCGACCCGTCCGCCGCGCGGCCCTTGTTTTAGGATAGCCCTCTAAAGTAAAATAGGGATTGCTGTATTGTAGTTTGGAGCCGGAGCACGCCGCCCGTAATCGACCATGACGGGAGAAGAAACAGTCCGATTGCAACAAGCCCGCAATCTTGGAGATTTGCGCCAAGTACGGGGGGGCACCGGGTGCGCGCATTTGGCTCCGTTACCCGCGCGTTTTTCTCTTGCTGACCGGGCAATCCGGCGGTCCCGTGGGTGAGGTGGTAAGTCCAATCGAACAGAATCGTGAAGCCCTGGCGGGGCTGTGCCGACGCTACGGCGTCAATCGTCTGTACGTCTTTGGATCAGCAGTGCGGGAGGAGCTTACCGCCAGCAGCGACCTGGATTTCCTGGTGGAAATGTCGGACCGCAGTCCCACCGGTGAATACGCGGATCGCTATTTGGGACTCGCTGATGATTTGGAGCGCCTCTTCGGCAGGCGGGTGGACCTGTTGACAGATCAGGCCATGCGCAACCCCTACTTGCGCCGCGAAGTTGAGGATACGCGCGTCCTGGTGTATGGATAACCACTCGAGGAAGCTCCTGTTCGACGTGGTAGAGGCCGGACGGAGCATCCGCACCTGGCAGGCCCAACGCAACTTCGCTGACTACCAGAGCGATCGGCTGCTGCGTCGCGCCACCGAACGGGAGTTTGAAATCATCGGCGAAGCGCTTGCGCGATTGGCAAAGCATGCGCCGGACGTGGCCGATCAGATTCCCGAAGTCACTCGCATCGTGGCTTTTCGAAATCGTATCATTCACGGCTATGACGCCATCGACGATGCAACTGTTTGGGGCGTCGCACAGGATCACCTGCCCGCGCTTCTCGCTGTGGTGGAAAAGCTGCTGGGCGATGGATGGACGGACAGGATATGATCGGCGCTTTTTGAATGTCAGGATGGACCATAGTTGACGAGCCGGGCTTCTGTTGCGTGGCCAAGCTAGAGCGCGTGCAGGAGTTGGACTATGTGCTGACACCGGGGCGGTATGTGGGGCTGCCGGAAGAGGATGACGACTTTGATTTTGCCGAGCGGTTTGCCGGGCTGAAGACGGAGCTGGAAGGCCAAATGGAGGAGGAGGCTCAGCTGAATCAGGCGATTCTGCAGAATCTGGCGAAGGTCCAGGTCGGCGGATCGCGCTGAACACTCCCAGGCACTGGCCTGGCTGCGCTCGATCGGTCCTTGTTTTAGGATAGCCTTTCAAGGCAAAATGGGGAATCTGTGTTGTAGGCGGGCGGCCCGGGAAGCTGCCCTTGAACATGACACTACGAGAAACAATCCGAGTGCACAGACACCAGATTCTGGAGATTTGTGCCAGATACGGGGCGCACCGGGTCCGAGTATTCGGTTCCCAGGCCCGCGCGGACGCCGATGAGCAAAGCGACATCGATTTCCTCGTGGAGATGGAGCCCGGACGCAGCCTCTTTGATCTCGGCGGAATCCAGTACGAATTGGAGGCACTCCTCGGCCGATCCGTAGACGTCGTGACCGAGCGCGGACTGAAGCCCAGGTTCCGGGAGCGCGTCCAGCGGGAGGCCGTGCCGCTGTGAGGGACCCGGCCGAGCGCCTGCGCGATATTCTGGAGGCGATTGCTGCGATTGAGCGTCATCTTGTGCGCGGAAAAGCCGATTTCGAGCGCGACGAGCTTCTACAATCGTGGTTTGTGCGCCACCTGCAAATCATCGGCGAAGCCGCACGTGCCCTGCCCATAGAAGTGCGCTCGCGGGCGCCTGAAATCGAATGGCCCCGGATCATTGGAATGCGGAATGTGCTTGTCCACGGCTACTTTCAGATCGATGCGGAGATCGTCTGGGAGGCTGTGACGCGCGACCTTCCGGAGCTGAAAGCGCAGGTAGAGTCCTTGCTGCAGGTTCTGGAGGGTGAGAGACGATGAGCCCTGCTGCTGAGGCCGACATGTTCATCGATGCCCGCAATCTCGGTCGTCTCATCAAGCGGCGCACGAAACAGTTCGCCGAAGAGGATATCCAGAAGATCGCCGAGGCGTATCACAATTGGCGGGCATCATCGAAGAAGTACAAAGACGAGCCAGGGTTCTGCTGTGTAGCGAAGCTCGACCGAGTCCAAGCGCTGGACTTTGTGCTGACGCCGGGGAGGTATGTTGGGCTGCCAGAGGAGGAGGACGACTTTGATTTGGCGGAGCGGTTTGCCGGGCCTGAAGGCGGCGTTTGAAGGGCAGTTGGCGGAAGAGGCAAAGCTCAATCGGGCGATTCTGGAGAATCTAGGGAAGGTGGCACCTCGGTGAAGGATTGGCGAGAGATGCCGCTGGGGGAGGTGGTAACGCTGAAGCGGGGCCACGACCTGCCTGCTAAGGATCGGAAGCCCGGCAACATTCCCATTTTTTCTTCATCCGGCATATCTGGCTACCACGATGAGCCAATCCTGCCAGGTCCCGGTGTCATCACTGGACGATATGGTACCATAGGCGATGTCTTTCTGTCCCGTGGGCCTTACTGGCCGTTGAATACTACTCTGTATGTGATCGAGTTCAACGGAAATGACGAGGTGTTCATATACTACTTCTTGAAGCAGGTAGAATGGGAGAAGTTCAATGACAAGAGCGCCGTTCCCGGCGTGAATCGCAATGATGTCCACAGGGAGGAAGTCCTCCTCCCACCCCTCCCCGAACAAAAATCCATCGCCTCCGTCCTCTCCAGCCTCGACGACAAGATCGACCTGCTGCACCGCCAGAACAAGACCCTGGAATCCATGGCCGAGACCCTCTTTCGCCAGTGGTTTGTGGAGGAGGCGGATGAGGGATGGGAGCAAAAGAGGCTCGGAGACTTCTTCTCCGTGAGGACAGGCAAGCAGAATGCGAACTTCTCGACCGAGGATGGCCCGTACCCATTCTTCACATGCTCGCAGACGACCTTACGTGCCCCGGACTACAGTTTCGAGGGCAGCGCCATCCTCTTGGCTGGCAATGGGGATTTCAACATCAAACGCTATTCTGGGAAGTTCGAAGTCTATCAACGCACCTATGTGCTGATCCCTTACGAGGTCATGTGGTACGACTTTCTGTATGTGTACATGAAGTACTACCTTGATGAGATCACAGGCGGACACCGGGGCTCGGTGATCAACTTCATCACGAAAGGCATGATCGAGGAACAACCCGTTCCCGTCCCCGCAGATGCGCTTGAGCCCAAGCTGGAGTACTTCAGAACCCTGTTCACCAAGGTTGATGCCAATACGCACCAGATCGAGACCCTCGAAGGACTGCGTGACACGCTGCTTCCAAAGCTCATGTCCGGTGAAGTCCGGGTCAGCGCCACGGCCAACCTGGAGAAACCTACGGAAAGATGAAAGAGTGGATGGAAACCAAGCTTGGTGCAGCACCGCTCCAGATCATTGATGGAGACAGAGGCAGGCACTATCCGAAGCAGGATGAATTTACCGCTTCGGGCCACTGTCTATTCTTGAGTGCAAGGAACGTGACGTCCACTGGTTTCGACTTCGCTGAAACACAATTCATTTCGGCTGCAAGAGACAATCTACTTCGGAAGGGAAGGTTGGAGCGCACAGACACCGTTCTCACGACAAGAGGCACTGTCGGGAATGTCGCTTTCTTCAACGGTGCCGTTCCATTTGATCGAATGCGGATAAACTCTGGAATGGTCATACTCCGCCCTGAACCCGCCCAGCTTTCGCCTGAATTCAACTACTATCTGTTCGTTTCATTGAAGAGGGCTTTTGCCGACTTTGCTTCGGGGAGTGCCCAACCACAGCTTCCGATTCGAGACCTGTCTGAGATCCCCATCCTCCTCCCGCCCCTCCCCGAACAAAAAGCCATCGCCTCAGTTCTCTCCAGCCTCGACGACAAGATCGACCTGCTGCACCGGCAGAACAAGACCCTGGAAGCCATGGCCGAGACGCTCTTTCGGCAGTGGTTTGTGGAGGAGGCGGATGACTCGGTGGTTCCCCTGGGCGAGTTCGCAGAGAATATTCGGGATGGGGTGAGAGCCGAAAACCTCGATGCCTTCGAGCACTATGTGGGCCTTGAACATATCCCTCGGAAGAGGCTCTACTTGGATGAATGGGGTACGCCGGAGGGACTCGGAAGCAACAAGTCCGTTTTTCGGAAAGGGGACATCCTTTTTGGGAAGCTTCGTCCCTACTTTCACAAGGTTGTTGTCGCACCTATTGCGGGCGTTTGTTCTACTGACGTTCTCGTTATTCGAGCCAAAGCAGAGCACTTCGCCCTGTTCTGCCTTCTTTGGTTTTTCAGCAAAGAGGTAGTGGACTTCTCAGATGCCGGGTCTGGCGGCACTCGGATGCCCCGGACCAGTTGGGAAATGCTCGCAAGCTACGAAGTCCCCAAGCCGGACTACCAAAGGCTCGCAGAGTTCAATGAAACTGTGCGGCCCATCTTGGAGAAGATGACTTCCAGCGTCCGACAGATTCGGACGCTGGTTCAGCTTCGTGACACCCTGCTCCCCAAACTCATGTCCGGCGAGGTCCGAGTCGCCGTATGAGCCTCGTCAATCGGGACGTTCTCATCCTGTACCCGAAGCAGGCGCTGTATGACTGGGCCAATCGCATCTTTGCGGAGAACGAGAACTACGGGCCTGTCGATCTGACCCGACATGAATCGGGTACGGTCTTCTTGATCGAGGAACTGGACTCACCCGAGCACTTCGACCGGTGGATTCAAGAGAACTACGAGTTCTTCTTCATGCGGATGGTCGAGGAGTGGACACCGGAGGAGTCCCTCTGGCCGAAAGAGGTCAGCTTTCCCATGTTCCAGGACTGGTTCCATGCGGTGTACCATAGCATGGTCATTGATGTGGAAGAGGCCCCGCTGGAGCGTGAGGACGAGTAACATGACCTCTCTTACCGAAGCCTCCATCGAAGAGTGGGTCATCGGCCTGCTTGCAAAGCAGGGCTACGCATTCATCCACGGCCCCGACATTGCACCCGATTCCGAGGCGGATGCGCCCTTCAAACGGGCCAGCTTCTCTGACGTACTGCTGACCGAAGTGCTTGCCCGAGCTGTGCAGCGGATCAATCCCAAGCTCGATGCGGACACCTGCCGGGATGCAATGAAGCAGGTGGAGCGGATTGCCTCCCCGGACCTCATTGCGGGCAACGAGAAGTTCCATCGCCTGCTGACCGAAGGCGTTACGGTAACGAGGCAGGACCGGGGGCAGGAGCGGGGCGAACTGGCAATGCTTGTGGATTTCCACAACCCCAAGAACAACACCTTCCACGTCATCAATCAGTTCACGGTAGTGGAGAACAACATCAACAAGCGACCCGATGTCATTCTCTTCGTGAACGGGATACCTCTGGTTGTGTTCGAACTGAAAAGCGCCGTGGATGCGAACGCCACGATCACCTCGGCCTTCCAGCAGCTCCAGACCTACAAGGCCCAGATTCCGACGCTGTTCACGTACAATGGCTTCACGGTCATTTCCGATGGATTGGAGGCTCGGGCGGGGACCATCTCCTCCGGCTTCAGTCGCTTCATGGTGTGGAAATCCAAGGACGGCCGGAAGGAGGCATCGCAGCTCTCCACCCAGTTGGAAACCCTCATTGTCGGGATGCTGAACCCCGAGACGCTGCTCGACCTGATCCGGCACTTCGTGGTCTTCGAGAAGTCGAAGCGGGAGTACAGGGAGACAGGGCTTGTTCAGGTGAGTACGGAGAAGAAGCTGGCCGCCTACCACCAGTACTATGCCGTCAATCGTGCGGTCGAATCGACTCTGAGGGCCGCCGGTTTCAAGAAGGTCGAAAGCAGGCTGCTCAACACCGACGACATTGAGCAGCACAGCCTTGCGCTGCACGGGATACAGAGCGGCAATCCCAGAAAGTACAAGGACCGCAAAGGTGGCGTGGTGTGGCATACGCAGGGCTCCGGGAAGTCGCTGACGATGGTCTTCTATGCCGGGAAGATCGTGCAGGCGATGAAGAACCCGACCATCCTCGTCATCACCGACCGCAACGACCTCGATGACCAGCTCTTCGATACGTTCGCCGCTTCGAAGCAGCTCCTGCGCCAGGAGCCGGTGCAGGCCGACAACCGGGGTCACCTCAAAGAACTCCTCAAAGTGGCTTCAGGCGGCGTGGTCTTCACAACCATCCAGAAGTTCCAGCCAGACGAGGGCAATGTCTACGATGAGCTGTCAGCAAGAGAGAACATCATCCTGATCTGTGACGAGGCCCACCGCTCCCAGTACGGATTTCAGGCCCGCACCATTGACGACAAAGACGCCGGCGGGAACGTCATCGGAAAGAAGATCGTCTACGGCTTTGCCAAATACATGCGGGAGGCGCTGCCAAACGCCACCTACCTCGGTTTTACCGGCACGCCGATAGAGAACACCGATATCAACACTCCGGCCGTCTTCGGGAACTATGTGGACATATATGATATTTCCCAGGCGGTGGAAGACGGCGCCACGGTCCGCATCTACTACGAGAGCCGCCTTGCGAAGATCAAGCTATCGGATGAGGGCAAACAGCTCGTCTCTGATCTCGACAAAGAGATCGGGACCGAAGAGATGGACGCCTCGCAGAAGGCGAAGGCCAAATGGACCAAGCTTGAAGCGCTGGTCGGCAGTGAAGAGCGCATCGAACTCGTGGCGCAGGACATCGTGGCGCATTTTGAGCAGCGCCTGATGGGCATGGATGGCAAGGCTCTGGTCGTGGCCATGTCGAGGCGCATTGCAGCCGACCTCTACCGGGAGATCACCAGGCTCCGGCCGCGGTGGCACAGCGACGACATCAAGAAGGGCGTCGTGAAGGTGGTCATGACTGCCGCCTCATCCGATGGACCCGAGATAGCCAAACACCACACGACCAAGGACCAGCGGCGTGTGCTGGCGGACCGGATGAAAGACCCCGAAGACGAGCTGAAGCTGGCCATCGTGCGGGATATGTGGCTGACCGGCTTCGATTCACCCTCAATGCACACGCTCTACATCGATAAGCCGATCAAGGGTCACAACCTGATGCAGGCCATCGCCAGGGTGAACCGGGTATACCGGGACAAGGAAGGCGGTCTGGTGGTGGACTACCTCGGCATTGCCTCTGATCTGAAAGACGCTCTCTCATTCTACTCCGAGAGCGGCGGTAAGGGCGACCCGGCGGCCACGCAGGAGGAAGCCGTCAACCTCATGCTGGAGAAGCTGGAAGTGGTCAGCCAGATGTTCCACGAGTTTCCCTACGAGAACTACTTCGATGCGGACACGCCCGGCAAACTGGCGATGATCCTTGCCGCCGAGAATCATGTCCTTGGTCTGGAAGACGGCAAGAAACGATTCATCGACGAAGTCACGGCGCTCTCGAAGGCCTTTGCCATTGCCCTCCCTCACGATCAGGCGATGGATGCAAAGGAGGAGATCTCCTTCTTTCAGGCCGTAAAGGCGAGGCTGGTCAAGTTCGACGCCCCCGGGCCGGGCATGAGCAACGTCGAGATGGAGACGGCCATTCGGCAGGTCATCGACCAGGCGCTCGTCGGTGAGAAGGTCATCGATGTCTTCGACGCTGCGGGACTTCAGAAGCCGGAGATCTCCATTCTGTCGGACGAGTTTCTACAAGAAGTCGCCGGGATGGAGCACAAGAACCTCGCCCTTGAGGTGCTCCGCAAGCTTCTCAGCGATGAGATAAGGGGACGGGCGAGGAGAAACCTCGTCGAAAGCAAGACACTGCTGGAAATGCTGGAGAATTCCCTCAAGCGCTACCACGCCAAAGTAATCACCGCTGCCGAGGTCATCGAGGAGCTGATTCAGCTCAGCAAGGAAATCAAGAAGAAGGACGAAGAGCCTTCGGCCATGGGCCTCACGCAAATCGAATACGCCTTCTACTGTGCCGTAGCGGACAATGCGAGCGCCCGTGAGTTAATGGAGAAGGACAAGCTCCGCGAGCTTGCCGTGGAGTTGTACAAGCGGGTAAAGGAAAATGTGTCGATCGACTGGACGATCAAGGAAAGCGTGCGATCCAGGCTGAAGGTAATGGTGAAGCGCGCGCTGCGCGAGTACGGCTACCCGCCAGACATGCAACTTCTGGCGACGGAGACGGTGCTCAAGCAGGCCGAATTGATTGCAGCGGAACTCGCCGGCTGACTGCGCCTTGCTCTCCAGGCAGGGCGCAGTGTGCTGATCGAAACTCGCCGTGATCGCCCAAGCTAACTGCAATCCCTCAATCGTTTTCGTCTGTAAGCCAGATCAAGCCCCTTGACTGGCCGGCAATCACGGTTTCGCCAAGCGCATTGAAGCAGGTGCAGTCCATGGTCAGCTTCAGCCGCTTTGCCGTGCGGACAAGGGCGACGATTCGCAGCTCGCCTGTAATAGCATCCCCTTCATGGACCGGCTTTCGCATCTCAAAGTCCATGGTCCTGGCCACGTAGTTCATATCGCCGCCCAATTTGGTGACGATGCTTGCAACCAGCAGTCCCTGGGCAACCACCGGTCCATGAGGATTCACGTGATGCTTCCCCGCATCGCCTGTTATGCGGGCAAATTCCAGAATATCCCCTCGGGTGAATTTTCGCGTATAGCGGTATACCCTTCCCAGTTCCGGCGCCAGACCACTGTTCATCAGCTTGCCCCCATTTAGTTTTGAACAAAACTAATTTTTCCGGCCGGGTCAATCCCTTTTTTTGGGCTTTGCAGGTCCGAAGTATGGCAGGCAGCTCTCTCCCATGAGGCTGGACCGGTCCGATCTTTAAGATGGACAGGGATCGAACCAGGCTCTGGCATCGATCTGGAATCGCGGCGGGAGGGAAAACTATGGCAGTAAGCGAAGCGGCCAATCAGACGGCCACTCTGGCAATTCCGGAACTGGATTCTGCGTCCATCGCAGCGGGACGGGTCGATCCGTTTTTCTTTGCCGGTCGTCTCCAGGATTTGCCGCCCAGCTTTTCTGAGTATTCGAGTCCGCACCGCCACCCCTATTGCGCTGTATTTTATTTTCAGTCCGGTTTCGGAAGACATACAATTGATTTTGAAGAATTTACCATCGAGCCAGGCAGCATCTTCCTGCTCAAGCCGCGGCAAGTTCATTGCTGGCGCCTGGATTCTGCGTTCAGCGGTTATGCGCTCAAAATCTCGCACGAGTTTTGTGCGGCGACTTCCGGCGCAACGCTGTCGCTCGTCGATTTTCCGTTTTTTGGCAATGGAAGGACTCAGGCGAAAATCGCTGCGCCGCAAAGCGCCGATCAGCTGCAGGTCGATCTTGAACGATTGGTGCGGGCCTTCCAGAATGGCCGGAGCGCCAGGTTTCTCTATGCCCTCTCGCATGTAGCGCTTCATGAAATTGCCGATCTGTACCGGATCGGCGCCCCGCAGCCGCCCTCGACGACACGGGCCTATCATCTTCTGCTGCAACTGCTCGACGAACATGTTTCGATAGAGCGATCAGTTGCTTTCTACGCACAACGACTGGACCTGCCTGTTCCGCGCCTGAATCGGATCTGCCAGAACGAATCCGGCTTATCGGCCAGAGCCGTGATCCGCCAGCGCCTACTGCTTGAAATACGACGGCTTTTGATCCACTCCGATCTGAGCATCCTGCAAATTGCGCGCGAAATACGCTTCGAGGATGCCGCCTATTTCAGCCGCTTCGTGAAGAAGAACCTGGGCATGAGTCCGGAGACTTTGCGACGCGCGGCCAGAAAAGCGCTGCCGGGAGACTGAAGTCGCTGCCTCAGACCGCCGCTGCAAAGGGCGGCCGGCGAACGAAAAGTCCAGGAAATTCCCGCTTCTGTCCATTTACCGGCGATACCCTGCAGGCTATGCTTTCACCCGATGTGCGACAATTCGCATGTCAGGAGAAAGGAATGCTTGAGAAAATTTTCACTACTGAATCGACCGTATTTCTGACCATCGTTCGGATTGTTCTGGGCGGCGTAATGCTGCCCCACGGTTTGCAAAAACTCCTTGGATGGTTTGGCGGATTTGGCTTCCGGCCGACGATCGACTTCTTTGTTTCCCTGGGAATACCGGCGCCCATTGGACTGCTGGTCATTGTCGCCGAATCCTTCGGTGCGCTGGCGCTGATCCTGGGTTTCTGCACGCGGCCGGCGGCTGCCGGTCTGGCCATAGTGATGATCGGCGCCGCGCTGATGCAGGCCAAAAATGGCTTCTTCATGAACTGGTTCGGCAGCCAGGCAGGCGAAGGTTATGAATACCATATTCTGATCATTGGCATGTGCGCCGCGTTGCTGATTTCGGGCGCCGGCGCTTTCTCCGTGGACCGCGCCCTTGTGGATCGCTTCAGATAGCCGATTGCAGCAGACGGCGGACTGTCGCTGCAATCTTGTTGCGGCGCCGCTAGCGATCCGGGCGCACCGAATCCAGTCTGGGCGTCGGCGTTAGCGTTTCACCTCTGGCGGACCTGGAAGCGGTCCAGCGCCGCCAGATCGGCGGGCTCCGTTTCAATCGCCGCGACCGATATGAATCTTCGCTTCAAATTCTTCAGAGATCAGGTCGACTTGCACTCTATTGATGGCGCCTGTTCTTGAAGCAATCGTAGCCAATTCGCCCTCGAAAAGATCCTTCATATAGCGCATTAGCTCGGGATTGGCGCTCCCTTCCGCTGTCAGAGATGAACTCAATCTCCACCCTGACCTTGAACGCTTGCTATCCGAACTCAACTCCTGGACATAGAACGCCTTCTGTGCTCGGTCGCAAAAAAGCCCGAGCGCGGCCTCGATTACTTGTTTTGTCTCGTCATTGCCGCGCTGCTCAACGGTAATACGCGTATCATTCCAGCATAGATCGCAAAACATTCGCTTGCTGCGAACCATTTCGGAAAACCCGAGCAATGCGAAAGGCAAGCGCTCCTGCCAACCCTTGAAGTTCTGAAAACGAAAATAGTTAAAGATCGTAAACGCCAGGAGCAGGTCCGGGCCGCGGCGGAAGCTCGCTCGCGGAACCCGGCTCAAAGTAGTCGAGCTGGCTTTCGCTTCGCAACTCAATCTTCCACCGGTTCGCCGCGAAGGGCCTCTACATTCCTGAATCATTCGGCCCTGGGTTCGTACTTTGTCCGCTCCGGCTGACCAGCCAGAATTCCGATTGGCTGTAGCTGGGACCGCTGCCGCGGGACGCAGATAGTGAAAGAATCGACCTGAGATAGCGTCTCAGAAAAGGAAAAAAATCTAGAAAAGCGCCACCAGAGCGGACTTCTGCCTCAAGTCTCCCCGATTCCTCCGACCGGAGGAATCAAATGAAAATCACAAATGAATTGGAGACAGAGTCAATTATCGCGGCGGACCCCCAATCGCAGCGAAAGGACAATCACTGGCGACGGATCGGGCCCATTGCTCGCTGGTATTTGCATCTTCGCACCCGCCGGACGATAACGGCTCTTGAAATGCGGCGAATACATTTGCTCGCTTATCTCTGGTCGCGTCATCTCGGTAGGTTACCGCCAAAAGCAAGAAATTTCAGCCAGTATTCACGGCCCACGCAGCTTCTCAAAGCGTTTCAATTGGCGATGGAAACTCGTTTTGTCGGCTGTCGACAAGAGTACTTTATTGTTCAGCCGCTTTCATTTAGGGCGGCGAACCTTTGGAGCAAAGGCGCCTCATGGTGCACAGCAATCGATCCGCTTGAATTCGTGCGTTACACAGTCGTCGCGCCTCTCTTTGTGATTGTCGAACAATCAGTAAACTTGAAATATCAACTCCATATTCCGAGTAAACTTCTTCTCAACCACCGGCAAGAGGACGCGTCCGGAGTTATTCCTCGTTTGGGCGGACCCCTTGCGCGGTGGTACGCGCGACAGCAAAGTAGTTTTCAGGCCAAATTGGACAAAGCTGTGACGGGCAAATATGGCTTTGTGGCAAAGAAACTTGTTCACAATCTCAACGATTTGATTCTCCTTTCAGTACTGGAAGCGGCTGACAGTTGCAGCTTTTCCACATCGCTTGACATTCTTGGTGTTTTCGGCCATCCTCACCTTCGACGCATGACGGAACAATACGGGCTGGGTTTCAAAAGGCTTTTCCTTATTGCTATCTTTGTAATGCAAAAGACTGGTTACAGAATTTTCAACATCCGCAGACGCCTGAAGATGCGGCGCGGTCGCCGCCTTCTGTGTTTCCCTCTGGCGCCGGGCTACGTGGTCTGCCTTCATTGCGACGAACTCTGGCGATGGATTCGCGAGTATATGACGCCGGAGCGATTTGATCCAATCGATTTTGAGCTGCTGCCTGAGCGGTTCCGATTGCTGGTTGCGGAATGTAGCGCGACCATGCGCGATCGATTGATGTCCGCCCTTGCGTCGGATCCAGGTCGATTGGTACCGCTCACAAGGACATCGACGCCAGCCAAAATCCTTCGACTGGCGGAACTGAAGCAGGGGCAGCAGTCGCTTCCCCTGCCTAATAGAGGCGCGCCAAATTCGAATAAGATCCTTCGGCTGGCGGAACTGGAACAGGGCCAGCAGTTACTACCTATTTAGTTTTTGCAATATCTCCAGGAGAATACCATGATTTCTCAAATAACGATATCACTTCACTGGATGTCCTGGCCCATGGAGGCCCAGGCGCGTCTTCTTGAATCAGCGGATGGCGGGGAATACCGGCTACCGCGGTTGGGCAGTGGTGTTTATGCATTTTCCGGATATTCGGTGAGAAAGAGCCGTTACAAGGTGTGGTACATTGGGCGGGCAGTTGACCTCGGAGGACGGTTTCAGGATCATCTCCTCAAAACATACCTTAACCCCGGAGCACTCCTATACCTGCCACGTGATCCGGTAGCATTCCTTGATGGACCCCAAGAGTACGTTTCGAGCGAAACTATGGCGCTTGAACGCAATGATTTCCTGGAAGCGGAAAGGAAGAAAATCGCGCGTGAACTTGTGCGTAGCAGTCACTTTTGCTTTGCGCAAGCGCCCTCCGACAAACTTGTCGCGGTGGAAGCTGCACTTCATAGAATCATGCGGGCCAGGTATCCCTCTATGAAACCGGGTTATCTTGGCGACAGCAAAGTGCCAGCGGTTTCGGACGGATTTACAATTGAGAACGTTTACGGGGACCGAGATCGGCAGCTTGCCGATTTTCTCAACCATGCCATTGGAAAGCGAGCTTACTTTAGCAACGGAGACCCTGTCCAGGATTCTTAGATTGCGGACTGGCAAGGCTCGTCTAATGGCAAAGGACGGAGGAATGGCGACGATTCTGCGGCCCCGGGTCGAGAACCAATCCTGCGGACCATCGCGCTCCAGCGGTGCAGGCGGCGACACAGCGAGATTCGCCCGGCCGCCCGCCGTCCGATCCAATCGCCGGGGATAGCTTTGTAATCCGCCATGCGCCCCGCTCACAGAACCCGCTCCCCGCGTCCCGCCGCTTTTCCGCTGCTGCGCCGACGCCTGCGCGCCTGGTTTGCAAGACACGGCCGCAACTATCCCTGGCGCCAGACGCACAGCTGGTTCCATCTGCTCAGCGCTGAGATGATGCTGCGACGCACGCGCGCCGATCAGGTGCAGGCGGTGTATCTGCGTTTCACCGAACGCTATCGTGATCCGGCCGCCGCGGCCGCCGCTGCGCCTGAAGAGCTGGATGAGATCTTGCGCCCGCTTGGCCTGCGCTGGCGCCAGACGCAGTTGCGCCAGACCTTTGCCTATCTTCGCGACAGCTTTGCCCGGCGTGCGCCGGCCATCGGCGACGATCTGGAAGCGATCCCCGGCGTGGGCGCCTACTGCAGCGCAATGTTGCGCAGTCGACTCTTCGGCGCCCGCGAGGCGGCGGTGGACGTTAATGTGGCGCGACTGATGGCGCGTCTGCATGGCCTGCCGCTGCATGCCGAGAGCCGGCGCGATCGCCGCGTGCTGGAGCTGGCCAATCAGTTTGTACACACAAAGGACCCCTTTCAGCTGAATCTGGCGATGCTGGATTTCTGCGCCCTGGTGTGCCGGGCGCGTCGACCGCTTTGCCAGCAGTGTCCATTACTCGATTGCTGCCAGACGGGGATTAAGGCCGCGAATCGCTGACTTCCTCTGCGCGTACTTCTCGCCGCCAGCGACGACCTGTGCTTTATTGACGCGGTGAGTTCCGCTGCCATCCCTGAACTGCCCCTGCCCCCGGAAGACTGTCTGCGCGCCCTTGCCGCGGCTTTGTCCAGCGGCGGCGATTTTGCCGACATCTATTTTGAAGAAAACATCTCCACCGGCCTCAGCTACGAAGAAGAGCGCGTTAAATCGGCCAGCCACGGCGTCTCCCGCGGCGCAGGCGTGCGCGTCGTCATTGGCGATCGCCAGGGCCTGGCCTACACCGACATCCTGACTGCCGAAAGCCTGCAGCGCTGCGCAGAGAGCGCCTCGGCCATTGCCCGCGATTCCCGGGCGCAGGTACAAACGCATCCGCTGCAGGCGCAGCCAACTGCGGCCCGCTATCAGGTGGAACAAAACCCGTCGGACAGCGACCTGCAAACGCGCGTGGCCTTTCTGCAGCGCGCCGACCGGGCGGCGCGGGCCTTTGATTCGCGCATCGTACGCGTGCAGCTGGGCCTGGCCGATGAGCTGCGGCGCATCAGCTACATCAACAGCGACGGTCTGGTGTGGAGCGATGTGCAGCCGATGATGACGCTGCGCGCCAGCGCGATCGCCGCCGACGGCAGCGAGCTGCGCACCGGTCGCGATTCGGGAGGCGGCCGCATCGGCTTTGAATACTTCGAGCGGCAGCGCAGTCCGGAAGTCATTGCCGGCGAGGCGGCGCGCCTGGCCATCCTGCAGCTGGAGGCGCGCCCGGCGCCGGCCGGACCGATGACGGTGGTGCTGGGCCCGGCCGACAGCGGCGTGTTGCTGCACGAGGCCGTCGGCCATGGCCTGGAAGCGGACTTCAATCGCAAAGGACTTTCCAACTATTCCAATCGCATCGGACAGAGCGTCGCCTCATCGCTGTGCACCGTCGTGGACGCCGGAACCTTCGCCAATATGCGCGGCAGCATCAACATCGACGACGAGGGCAATGCGCCTGGCCAGACAACCTTGATCGAGGGCGGCGTGCTGCGCGGCTACATGAACGACTCGATCAGCGCTCGCATCCTGAAAACCAAAGCGACCGGCAACGGTCGGCGCGAATCCTACGCCCATCTGCCCATGCCGCGCATGACCAACACCTACATGCTTGCTGGCCAGAGCGATCCGGAAGAGATCATCCGCAGCGTCAAACGCGGCGTTTACGCCCGTCGCTTTGGCGGCGGACAGGTCGACATTACCAAAGGCGACTTTGTCTTCAGCGTCGAGGAAAGCTACCTGATCGAAGATGGCAAATTGACCGCGCCGCTGAAAGGCGTGACGCTGATCGGCAACGGACCGGAAGTAATGACGCGCATCGACATGGTTGGACGCGATCTGAAGTTTACCGACGGCGGCTGGACCTGCGGCAAAAACGGCCAGTCCATGCCGGTGGGCATGGGCATCCCCACCGTGCGCGTCAGTGAAATTACTGTCGGCGGCCAGGAGCGCTGAGCGCCGCCCGTCGGCCGCGAGAAATGAATTCCATGCAAACACATACTGAAACTTCGACCGATCTGCTTGGTCTGGCCGGCGACCTGGTGCAGCGGATGCAGCGGCGCGGCGTCGATCAGGCGGAAGCTATTGTTGTTGAGTCAAAAGATTTCAGCGCTACGGTGCGCCTGGGCGAAGTCGAAGCGCTGGAAGAGGCGACTTCTCGCGGACTGGGACTGCGCGCCTTTCGCAACGGCAGCGTGGCGACCAGCTCCAGCAGCGATTTTAGCGAAGATGCCATCGAACGATTGATCGATCGACTGCTGGAGATGCTGGCGGTCGGCGACGCCGATCCGGCCAACGGCCTGCCCGAAGCCGATCTGCTTGGGCCCTGCAGCGCAAGCGTGGACAGCTATGATCCATCGCTGGCAAGTCTGAGCGCCGTCGAAAAAATTGAACGCGCGCGGCGCGCTGAGGCCGCCGGTCTGTCCAGCGATCCGCGCATCCAGAATTCAGAGGGCGCGGGCTGGAGCGATAGCATCGCCCGCGTGGCGCTGGCAAACTCCCTGTCCTTTGCCGCTGAGAAGCAAAGCAGCAGCGTCAGTCTTTCGCTTTCGCTGGTGGGCGAAGATCAGGGCGTAAAACAAAGCGACTTCTGGTACAACACGCATCGTTTCTTGAAAGAAATCCAGGCGCCGGAAGAAATCGGACGCCGCGCCGCAGAGCGCACCGCGCAGAAATTTGGGGCGCGCAAGGTCAAAACCCAGCAGGCGCCGCTGCTGCTTGATCCGCTGGTGGCGCGTCGCTTTGCGCAAATGGTCTTCGGGGCGGCCTCGGCCTCGGCCATCTATCGCCAGGCTTCCTTTCTTACGCAGCGCATGGGCCAGCGCATTGCCGCCGAGTGTTTCAGCCTGATCGATGACGCCACGCTGGCGGGGGCGCCAGGCTCGCGCAGCTTTGATGGCGAAGGCGTCACTTCGCGTCCGCTGAGCATCGTTGAGAACGGCAAACTCTGCGCCAATCCCTCGGACGCCTATTCCGCACGGCGGCTGCAGCAGAAAAGCAGCGGGCATGCAGCGCGCGGACTGCGCGGCCAGCCGGGAGTGGCCCCCTCCAACTTGATGATCGCGCCTGGCAAGAGCAGCGTCGAGCAACTGATTGGCTCGGTGAAAAGCGGACTCTATCTCACGCAGCTTTTTGGCATGGGCTACAACAGCGTAACCGGCGACCTCAGTCAGGGAGCGGCAGGTTTCTGGATTGAAAACGGCGCACTTGCCTATCCCGTACAGGAGATAACCGTCGCCGGCAATTTGCTGCAGATGCTGCTGAGCATTGAGGCCGTGGCATCGGAACTTGACTGGCGCCTGGGGGCCACGGCGGCGCCGGCCCTGCTGCTTGGCCCGGTAACGATTGGCGGGGAGTGAGCGAAGTGCGCGCTGCCATCAATGCTAAGAACGATATTATCATAGTAATCTTACAATATTGTTGATAGCGATTGACCTTTGGACGCGGTCGCCTTCTCTCGGCCGATGAAGCATTTTCTTTTTGCAAGCCTTAGCCTGCTGTTGCTCGGCTGCGTGAACTACGTTCAAATCCGGAGCAATCTCGCCGCAACCGATGGCATTGATGTCATTGTTCATCCGGCCGGCGGTTTCTCAATGGTCTACAGCGGACAGGCCCGCCACTGGGATGACGGCAAGCAGCCAATTCCGGCCGCCTATTTGAATTATGGTAAGAAAGTGGGCGAGCAGATTGCGTCAACACTGGCGCCGCAGGCCACGGTCAATTTCGTAGGCTACAGTGAACGTGTGGCTCCCGTCTACACCGGCTGGAATCCCTTTGAGACCGGTTGGATAGGACAGTCGTCGGTTGAAGGGATAGTCACGGCAGCCGCCGATCGTCTCAAGCACAGGCAGCAGATTACCGTAGAGGTTCTCGCACAATACCTACCAGCTCAATCCGCTTCCGGTTCAAACTTTGCCGTCATCCGCTTGCTGATTGGCGGCTATGATCGCGAGTCTGGCGCAACTTTTAGGACGGAATGTTCGACGACTACGGAAACCGAATTCCCTCTGGCCGAATTACTCCAGCGTCCCGAAACGAGAGCGGAGCTTGAGAAGCAATGTACACCCCAGGTAACGGCATTGCTGAACCGCATCCGTAACGCGCAGTAGCATGACGCCCCTGGCGCCAAGGACCTGGCGATCGAAATGATCTGGAGGGCCCGCTTTGCTCGATTTGAAACGATCGGGCAGTACGGGCCCCCCGTTTCGCCGATCGGCTGCCTATTTCCGCTTGCCAGGCGGACAATTATGTCGCATCCCAGACGATATGGGTCTCTTTGGCAAATCCCCGTCGCGCAGATCGCCCTCCGCCGCGCCAAAGCCGTCCAATAAGCCAGGGCTGACCGCTGGAAAAATTGGCCAGAGCCTGGATATCACCCTCACCGACCACGGACTGTTGCAGGCCTTTCGCTCCCAGGTCAATGATCGCAGTGTCAGCACGCCCGCGCAGCTCAACGGCGTTCAGCGCGCCGCCCGGCTGATGCTGGCGCTTGGCGCAGAGCAGGCTGCCGGCATCTTGAAGGAACTCTCGCCGGAAGAAATCGAGCGAGTGATGACGGAAATGGCGACGCTCGATCATATCAGCGCCGAAGAAAAGCGCCAGATCCTGGCCGAGTTTGATGAAACCGCACGCGACTTCGAGGCGCCGGTGCGCGGCGGGGTCGATCAGGCGCGCCGCATCCTGGAGATCGGCCTGGGCCAGGACAAGGCCGAAGAAATCCTGAGCCGCGTCACGCGGCGCGACCTCTACAGCGACTTCGAATTCCTGGAACGGATTGAGGCCGGCGTCCTGGCCGGGGCCCTGGCTCAGGAGCACCTGCAGGTAGCGGCGGTGGCGGTTTCCTTCCTGAAGCCGCGCATTGCCGCGGCAGTGCTGCGTCAGATGCCGGAGGAGTACCGCAGCGAGATTGCGCTGCGACTGGCGCGCGCGGCCAGGATCCATCCGGAAGCCGTGCAACGCGTGGCGCGCGCGCTGCGTGAGAAATTCGAGAAACGTCAGTCGGAAATCTACAGCGAGATCGGCGGCGCCGAAACGCTGGCCAATATCCTCAATCACATGGATCGCAGCCAGGAAGACGAGATTCTGGACGTGCTGGACAAAAAGGCGCCCGATCTTTACGAACAGGTCAAGGATCGCCTCTACACTTTCGAAGAGATATTGAATCTGGACAACCGCGAGATGCGCTTGCTGGTGGCCAGGGTCAACGACGACTTGCTGCTGGCCTCCGCTCTGCGCGGCGCCGGCGACGAAATTCGCAGACAGTTTTTCAACGCCATGTCGCAGAATCGCGCCGCCGATATCGTCGAAGAGATCGATCGCCGCGGGCCGCTATCCATCAAGGAAATCAACGAGGCCCGGCAATATGTATTGAATGTGGCTCGACGCCTTGATGAGGATGGCGAGATCGTCATCAAAAAAGAAAAGCACGACTACATCTGAGCGCGTTTGCGCCGGTAGGGAGCAAATATGAAGCGTCTGGCATTCTGGTGCGGCATCCTTGGCCTGTTTAGCAGCGTCGCCCTGGGATGCGTCACTAATGTGAGCAGCACTCGCATGCAAGGGATTACCTCAGCCGAACGCGGTCGACCTGCCGCGTTTCAGAATACCACAACCTACGCTATTCACCTTTTCTTCGGGGTGATTCGACTCTTTGGCGACGGAAAGACGGGGGCAGGGGTCGAAAATTTTCTGGAAGAGGCTCGCCAAAGCGGAATGTCAAGAGTTGAAATCACTAACGTGAATACCAATATCTTGTGGTATCCTCTGGGGCCGATCACGATGATCTTCACGCCGGTTGTTACCGACGCCTACGGCTTCGTTTACCGCTGATCACCCTCTGTCGCAGGCCTTTTCCAGCGTCCGGCGCGACGCAGGGAAAGGCTTGAAATTCAAGCAGCCAACAAGCGTTTAGTAAGCTCCCCGACAGAACTGTCGATGGAGCGAGCATGGCCAACTATCTGATTACCGGCGGCGCGGGCTTTCTGGGCATCAATCTGGCGCGTTACCTGATGGCCCAGAAACACAAGGTCGCTGTCTACGATCTTCTGGAATTCGATTACCCGGAACGCAATCGCGTGGAGCGAATCCAGGGAGACATACGCGACTTCGAGGCGCTGAAAAAAGCCTGCAAGGGACGCGACGTTGTGATCCACACCGCAGCTGCGCTGCCGCTCTACACGGAAGAGGACATCATGTCCACCGACGTGACCGGAACGCGCAACGTGCTGGAGGCTTCGCGCCAGAACAAAGTCAAGCGCGTCATTCATATCAGCTCGACAGCCGTCTATGGCATCCCGGACCATCATCCGCTCTACGAGGACGACCGGCTGGATGGCGTAGGGCCCTATGGCAAGGCGAAGATCCAGGCGGAAGAAGTCTGCCTGGAATACCGTAAAAAGGGCATGATTGTCCCCATCATTCGACCGAAATCTTTCATAGGCCCCGAACGCCTCGGCGTATTTGCCCTGTTCTACGATTGGGCGGCGGACGGCCACGGTTTTCCCATGCTTGGCAACGGCAAGAATCGCTACCAATTGCTCGATGTCGAAGACCTCTGCGATGCAATCTACCTGTGCGCTACCAAACCCGCAGCAAAGGCCAACGACACCTTTAACATTGGCGCCAAAAAGTTTCTCAGCATGCGCGAGGACTACCAGGCGGTGCTCGATGTGGCCGGATTCAAGAAGAAGATTCGCGGCTTTCCAGCCGGTCCGATGATTCTGGTTCTGCGCGTTCTGGAATTTTTCCGACTTTCGCCGCTCTACAAGTGGGTCTACGAGACGGCGAGCAAGGATTCATTTGTTTCTATTGAAAAGGCGGAGAAGATTCTCGGCTACAAGCCGAAATACTCGAACCAGGACGCGCTGATCCGCAACTATCGGTGGTACCTGGCCAATCGCGCCAGCTTTCAGAATCAATCCGGAGTTACGCATCGGGTTCCCTGGAAGCAGGGCATTCTGAAATTGTTTAAGGTGCTCTTTTAGGACTCGGAGGCGTCGCGGAAACGCGGTGAAGACTATGCAAATGAAACGCACAGAGATGGAGCGAATCGAGCGCGAAATGCGCCGACGCGAGAAGGCCAATCAGCGCGTTGCTGGCGGCGCCGCCGGCGCCGGCGCCGGCGCTTCTGTGGGAGAATACATCGAGCGACTGTTTGCGCTCTTTCGCTATGACGAAGCCGAAATCTTCAACGCCCGCGAGGATGTCAATGTGCTCGAGGTACTGGAGGCGATGAAGGCCGATCTGCCGCAGAAGAAGTGGGAAGACGTGCTGCGCAAGGCGATCAAGAAAACTGGCGTCAAAGAGCGCGATCGCGCCTTCCAGGAACTGAGCGCACTGATGGGCGCCATGGAACCCAGCGCCAACTGAGCGCCTGGCGGCGCCCCGCACGACGCCAGAAAAAGCTTGCCCGGGCAGCTGAGTCCGTCCGGGATCAGCGTCGTGAATCGCTCCCGCATCCTTCGCCTGCTGCTGGTCATCGCGACCGGCTTGATTCTGATCTATGGAGCGCTCTGTTTCTTTTTCTCCGGGGTCATCATCGCCTTCGATCGGCGGCCCCTGGAAGTTGACCGTCAGCGCTTGAAGATTCAATCGCCCGCCGATTTTGGTCTGCCGGCGCCGGCTGACGTCGCCGTTCCGATCGCCGTCGGCGAATTGCAGGGATGGTTTTTCAACAACCCCGCCGCGAGACCCTGTGCGGTAGTCCTGCAGCATGGTCACGGCGGCACGCGCTACGGCGCATTGAAGTATGCCCCGCTGTTCTGGAAGCGCGGATGCGCCATCGTTTCCATGGACGCCCGCCGCCACGGCCTGAGCTCCGGCGAATTTGCCACCTACGGATTTTTCGAACGCGACGATATTCACAATGTCGTCCACTGGCTTGCCCGGCGCCAATCGCTGCGCCCCGACCAGATCGGACTGGTTGGCGAATCGATGGGCGCAGTCTTTGTCCTGCTTTCTGCGGCGCGCTACAATGAAACCGCCTTTGTCATTGCGGACTCGCCTTTCAGCGCCCTGCCGACCATTCTGAAAGAACAGGGCGTTAAACAGTACGGCCAGGCTGTGCTGCCGCTCTTCAACGGCGCTCTTGCCGTCGCCGGGCTGCGCGCCCATTTCGACCCCGATGATGTTTCACCGCTGCGCTACGCGCCGCAGATCCACATCCCGACATTGTTGATGCATGCTCGTTCCGACGAGTATACCGTCGTGGATCATTCCCGTCGTATTTACGCCGCGCTCGATCATTCCATCGCCGATTATTTCGAGGTTCCCTGGCAGAGCGCCCACGCCCGCGCCATCAACGTCAATCCTCAGGCCTACAACGCGCGGCTCGATGCCTTCTTGAAAGCGCGCGTGGCCGCCTTTGGCCGCTGATCACGTTGCGGTCGTTGGTCCCCGGCGCAGGCGTCGTTTGTCCCCCGCCCTCTTGCCTTGCGCCCAGGACTGTGCCAGACTGAGGCATGAACAACCATGATTCGCGCCGCGTCTGGCCCCGTAGCCTGAAACTTCTCTGGCTTTGCAGCGCTATCCTCTTGCTGACGGCGCGCCCCGATCAGGCCTGCACCGTAGCCGCCTTCTCCGAGCAAGGACAGCTCTTCTTTGCGGCCAACTATGACTTTGCTTACGAACAGGGACTGCTCTTCGTCAATCCGCGCGGTCTGCAGAAAAGCAATCTGCGCGACGTGGAATCGGACCGGATCGACTGGCAGGCGCGCTATGGCAGCGTAACCTTAAATCAATTTGGGCGCGAGTTGCCGACTGGCGGCATGAATGAGGCCGGACTGGCCATCGAATTGCTCTGGCAGGATGACGCCGTCTATCCGCCGCCAGCCGAACGCGGCAACCTCAATGAACTGCAGTGGATCCAGTACCAGCTCGACCTATCCGCTACTGTGTCCGACGCCATTGCCGCTGCCAGACGCGTCGGAATTCGTCGCGTTGTCTTGCCGGTGCACTACTTTCTTTGCGATCGCAGCGCGGCTTGCGCCATCATTGAATTTGTCGATGGCAGAATGACGGTCTTCTCCGGGGCCGCACTGCCGCGCCGCGCGCTGGCCAACACCTCCTACGCCGTCTCGCTGGCCTACGCCGAGCGCGCCGAAAGTCGCGGCGAACTTCCCGACGACATCTACGATCACCGACAGCGCTTTGCCATTGCCTTCCATCAGTCGCAGGGCAATGCGCAGCTTGCGCCGCTGGATCGCGCCTACGCCACATTGCGAGCTGTTTCGGCTCAACCGCGCTGGCGCGATCTGCTGGCCTGGATCTTTCATGGGACTGCGCCGGGCTTTACGCAATGGAGCATTGTCTACCAACCGCAGGCTGGCAGGATCTCGCTGCGCACTCGTTCCAATGCGCAGTTGCGCTGGATCGACCTGAGCCAGCTGCAATTTGCCTGTCGCGCTGGCGCCCGGACCATCGATATCAACAGCGGCGCCGGCGATCTGCGGCCGCTGTTGCATCCGGCAGGCGCCGAACAAAACGCAGCGCTCATCCGCCAGAGTTATGCGCCAATTGCCGATCAGTTTCCGCCAGAGGTGCAACAGGCCCTTGCCGCTTATCCGGAGACTTTTCGCTGTCCTTGAATCGGCGCCGGCCGGAGCTCGGCGACGAGCTGCCGGAGACGGGACGCATAGGCGCGCCCTACCGGCAGCCGGGTATCATCGTCATCGCGCAATTGAACGTAGTTCCCGCTCTGGCCGCCTTGCAAAGCGGCCAGACGATCAATCGCTATTGCGTATTGTTTATGAATACGGATGAATTTGTCTTGTGGCAGCCGAGCCAGGATCGCCTTGAGCGATTGCTTCAAGGCGTGATCCCTGCCGGAAGCATGCAGGACCGTGGTATTGCGTCGCGAAGACAGGTAGTTAATTTCGGCATAAGGAATCAAAATGGTCTCCCCGCCCAGACGCAGGGCCAGCGCCGCGGGGATGGAATGGCCGGGCTCAGACCTCGCAGGCCTGGACCTTTCGTCGAGTTGCCGGCGCAATCGAACGCGCAGCGTAGCCAGGGCGCTGATTGCAGTCAGCAGCAACGCCGGCGCATAAAACTCCAGCATTACAGCGGACAGCGGCCGGGGCTCTTCCAGCGCCAGCGCCCATAGCGCCAGATGCAGCAGACCGGCGGCGCCAGCGCCGCCGATGAGAGCCGCGCCTACCATTGCTCTGGCGCCGCCGGCGACAATCCTCGGACGCGATGAAAGAAACATTGCGCCTGCGGAAATGAAGAGCGACGCGACAGGCGCGATCCACAATTCGCTGGCCAGACGCCCGCCGGAAAGTATCAGTCCGACTGCCAGACCAAGGCCGCCATAGGGCAGCAGCCAATCGCGGATATGCATACAGGAGCGCCCCTCCGACCGAAGTTACAACAGCTTGCGGGCCTTGATTTTCAGGTATTCGTTGATCAGCGCCGAGTCCAGCTGATCCGGGAAGGCCTCCAGGCACAGCACGCCCCGATTGCGCAAGCGCTGCACGGCGGATTCTCGCCAGAGCAGAAAGTCCGCCGCCGCGCTCATCTCGAATAAATCGCCGCTCTCTGCTGGCGGCGCGTCGGCCAGCGATTCGATTTCACGCTGCTTCAGAAGTACGGCAAACGGCAGGTGCCGGCCAGAAATTGCGCCCAGATAGGCCAGTAGTTGATTGGCCGTCAGCTCATCGATGACGTTGGTAATCAAAATGACCAGACTGCGCTTGCGCGAAACGGCATTGAGAAACTGAAAGGCTGCGTCGAGATTGCTTTCTTCTGGCCGCGCCGCCAGGTCGTAGGAAGCCTGTATCAGGCGTCGCTGTTGCACCGGACCGGGCGCCGCCTTTACGTAACGTAGCGTCGCCGCAGCAAAGGCAGAGAGACCCACGCGATCGCCCTGCTTCAAGGCGACATGCGCCAGCAAAAGCGCGCTGTTCAAGGCGTAGTCCAGCAGCGATCGACCATCGAACTCCGCGGTCATCACCCGGCCGCAATCGAGCAAGAAATGGACGCTCTGGTTCTGCGTCATCTGGTACGTGCGTACAATCATCTTATTCTGGCGCGCCGTGGCCTTCCAGTCAATATGCCGGAACTCATCGTCGCGCTGGAATTCGCGGAGTCGCTCAAACTCGGTATCGCCGCCGGCCCGACGCGCACGGCGAATGCCCAGCAATCCAAGGTGTGATCGTCGCGCCAGCAGCGAGTAGCGGCTGACCGCCTTGAGATCCGGATATACGCGCAGCGTCGACGGACAGGCAATGCGGTAGACCCTGCGCGCCAGACCGAAGATCGAATAGCAGGTCAAGTAGACGCACTCCAGCTGGTAGCGGCCGCGCAGCGGAATCTGCAAACGGTACTCAACCGTATTGCGTCCTGTGCTCAGTAGCATGCGCGGTCGGCGGCCGCGCACGCGCATGTGTTCGCGCTGGTCATCGTAAACCAGAGCCCGAACCCTGCGGCGCCAGCCAGGCAGCAAAAACAAGTGCAGCCTGACGCGATGGGCATAGTTCACGGAAAAGATGGAATCGCACTGACGCTCGGCCGCGAAACGACTGCGGCGCGGAATGCTCAGGCAGTCGATGGCCAGAGCTGCAGCCAGGGCGCCATCGACGATCCACAGGATGCTCCAGGCGGCAAGTCCCGACTCGCCCAGCAGCTTCCCGCTGAGCAAGTAGTCGGCGGCCGGCAGGACCGCCGCCAGCGCCAGCGGAATGGCCAGCAGCCAGAGGAATCGCTTGGTAGGATAGATCATGCCCTGGTTGAACGAGTTGCCTCAGCCGGCGCGCACTGGCGCTTCGACCGCCCGCAGGATTTCGCCTATGACTTCGTCGGCGCTGCGACCTTCGACCTCGGCCTCCGGAGTCAGGGTGATGCGGTGCCGCAGAGCGGGCGGCGTCAGTCGTTTGACGTCGTCGGGAATAACGAAATCTCTTCCCTCCATCAAGGCCAGCGCGCGGGCTGTCTTGAGCAGGGCGATGCCGGCGCGCGGCGATCCGCCCAGATAGATATCGCGTCTTTCGCGCGTGGCGCGCACCAGCCGATTGATATAGTCCAGTATAGCATCATCCAGGCGCACCTGGGCGACCGCCGAAATGCAGGCCAGAGTGCGCTGCGGATCGAGAGCGGCCTGGATGGAGTCTACTTCGTCGAAGCGCTCTGTTCCTGCGTGCAGGCGCAGGATCTCCAGCTCCTCCTTCTCTTCCGGATACTGAATCAGGAGCTTCAACAAAAAGCGATCCAGCTGCGCCTCCGGCAAGGAGTAGGTCCCTTCGGATTCTACCGGATTCTGGGTAGCCAGCGTCAGAAAGGGCGCATCAATATTGTAGCGACGGTTATCAATTGTGACCTGCCGCTCCTGCATGATCTCCAGCAGCGCCGAGTGCGTCTTGGCCGGCGCGCGATTGATTTCATCGGCCAGCAGCAGGTTGGTGAAAACCGGCCCGCGTACAAAGACAAACTTCTGGTCCTTCTGATTGAAAATGTGCGAGCCGGTAATATCGGAAGGCATCAGGTCCGGCGTAAACTGGATGCGCGAAAAGGTGCAACCAAGCGCCTTGCCCAGCGCGCGAACCAGCAGCGTCTTGCCCAGCCCCGGAACGCCTTCGATCAGTACGTGGCCCGCAGCAAAAAGTGCAGCCAGTACGCCTGTTACCAGCTCTTCCTGGCCGACGAAGACGCGACTGACCTCGGCGCGCAGCCTCTGGATATCCTCCGCGGCCTGGTGGCGATCGATTTGGGGCGTGTTAGACATAGGGATTCTTCTCCGCAGGCGCTGTGGCCGCATTCGTATTTTGATTCGGTTCCGAAGTTGACGCGGTCTTCGCTTCAGGCAGGGGGCCAAAGAGCGAGTCGGCCAGCGGCTTCAAGTCCTGATTGAAATGTCGCTTACGATACAATAGCAGCGGTTCGAGGGCGCTGCGACGATCGCGTGTTCGCGACAGACGGGCGCCCAACGCTCGAATGTGTTCCATGAATTCGCGCCGCCCGGCCGAAGGATTCTCCAGCGGCCGCTGCTTGTGCGGCCAGCGCGAAATAAGATAGAGCAGCAGCAGCGCAGCAAAGTGGATGAAAATCAAATTCAAGGGATAGACCGTAAGGAATCGCAAGAGGCCAATTTCATTTTCTGCGGCGCGGTGCACCGGCGTCAGGCCGCTGCGTACAATAGCCGCCACAGGCTTGCGGCCTTCGCGCAGCGCTGCGCGACTCGCATAGCGAATCAAGTCGCGGGCCATGCGCCGGTTTTGCTTGTGCACCATCCAGAAATTCAGGAAGGGCTCGGTGTTGTAGATCAGCAGCAGCTGCGCCTGCTCGAAGTGGAATTCGCGTATCAGCGGACGACCATGAGCATCGGCAAGAACGCTGTGCGCCAGCAGCGCCTCGCCCGTTACATGCAAAGCCGGTACGCCGGAGGGGCCAACGTGCTGAGGCCATGGCGGCGGCGCTGCGGAAAAGATGTCTTCACTGTAAGAGCCTGGCGCAGCGCTGCGGCCGAACTCGTCGATCATGCGAGTGGTATTGAAGGGAACGCTCTGTCGGTCATGCTCGGATCGGAACTGCATTGCCAGTTCTTGCCTGAGCTGGCAGTAGGCGGCTTGTGGTTCGGTTTGCCCCATCTGGCTGTGCAGCAACTCCCACATCGGCGCGGTTGCATCCGTGTCCCGCACAAAGTAGAGCACCGTCTTTGTTCGCTCGTCAGCCATGACATCGCCCTGGTCTTCGTCCTGATCGGTCGCATCATCGCCGTCCGCGGATGAATCAGGAGCTACGGGCGCCTCTTCTGCTATCTCGCTCTCCTCCTCGTCCTCCGGGCTCTGCTGCTCGTCGTCGCCGGGTTCAACGCTTTCTTCGTCCGGGGAATCTTCGGCAGCGTCTTCAAATTGTTCCGGATTGCGCGCACGCTTCTTCATTTCGGCTACGCTGGATCGCTGCAGCCACGCTTCCATGTACAGGTAATATTGCGGCGACTCATCGGGATCGCGCTCCAGGTAGACAATAACATCCGCCTCGCGCCGCATCCTTCGGGTCAGATAGGCGCCTTCGATTACATCGTCCGATGATGCCTTGATCTCGGCGACAATTGCGTCAAAGCCGTTGACGCTTTCGGCGCCCAGCGTTCCATAGCTGGTTGCTGGCGAGCCATCGCCACAGCCAAAAGCAGGCGCCAGCAGCAGGCACAGCAGCAGACGCAATAGAGCGCGGCGTCCCGATAGCATTTGCGGCGAAATCATGGCAGCTGTGGCTCCAGTTGCGACCACAATTGGCGCAGATCAATATCGGGCGGCGCCAGGCCGCCGTAGCGAGCGTATTCGAAACAGCGCAGGCAATGGCGCAGGGGCTCAAACAGTTCCGGCTTCGCGACGGCCAGCGGCGAGCGCCGCGCGTCGTTCAGATACTCGCGCGCCGTGTTTTCCTTTTTTTCCTGGATCCAGCCAGCCTGTTCCAGGAGCGCCAACGCCAGAAGAAACATCAGCAGGGCAGCGCTCAAACGGTCCTGTTGCTCCAGCGCCTGATCGAGCAGACTGCGCAGGCGGGCAATGGTCAGCGGCTCTTCCATGCCTCCGTGGGCCGCGATCCAATCAGGCAGCGCGCCGTGCTCGACCCTGGCCAGTTCATCGGCTTCGTCCGCCGGGCCGCTGTTGCGTTCCCGCCAGACGCGCAGCAGCAGCGCAATGACCAGCGCCAGCACCACCGCGATGGCAAGAACCAGCAGGCCCTGAAACAGCGACAGACCAAGACCGCCGGGCGCCGGCGCCATTTGCTGATCTCTGGATTGATTGCAGCCTTCGCGCTGCGCTGGCGGTTCAATATCCTCGGGTGCGTACTTGTGATAATCATCCGGGCCATACTCGTACCACTCAGAACCCTGCAAGGCCTCGCGAGTAGCATCCTGGGCCAGCAAAGCGGCGCCGTGGGCTAAGGGCCAGCCTACGGCCAGCGCCAGGATCAGTCCGCGCCCCAGTTGTCGAAGCAAATCATGGAGGAGGCCTGGGCTACGGACGCTCATCGTCGACTGACGGCCTCTTCCGTATCGCGCACACCCCGAATCAGCCCCAGCTCCAGATCCCAGCCCTCGCGCAAGGAACGTGAATCTATATAGTAGAGAAAACGAGCCGTGCAGTGGTAGGCAAAGAAAATGAACAGTAGCAATTGCATCGGCGGCGAAAGCGGAACAAAGCTTGCATCCAGCCACCAATGGCGACCATGAAACTCCAGACCCTCCAGCGCAAAGTTCCAGCTCAAACTTACAGCGCTCATTGCCAGAAATAGCAGACTGAGCTCCAGCAGCCGAAAGCCCAGGCTGCGATCGGCATTGCCTGCGGCCAGTGTGCGCATCCTGCGGCGCATCAGCGGACGCTCCAGTCGCTCCAGGGCCAGGACCTCGCCGCGAAAAATCTGACTGAGCAGGGCGCGCCAACCTGCAACCAGCGCGACAAGGCCAATGGCAACTTCCAGCGCCATGTAGCCGCCAAGGTCCGCATCGTGCCAGTAGCGATGCAACACATGGATCATTACAAAGGGCGCTGCAAACAAGGCTGCCAGGCTGCCGCGCCAGAAAAGCTGATGGTATGCAAACTGCGGCAAGAGCGCCACGGCTTCCCGAAAGATCTGACCAGGCCGCAACTCTTCTTCAAATAACAAGCGACCATTGATCAAAGTGAGCGGCAAGGAAAGCAACTGCATCTGCTGGAACAGGATCCACGGCAACAGCCAGCTCAGCCAGTGCCACCACTCCAGTCCGTCGTCGGGATCGGCGAACAATGACATCAGCGCGGTATTGGCCGCTACACAGACAAGGGCAAAAGGTAGAGTGAATGTAAGGAAGGGACCCGGTCGACGCATCACGACCAGCACCGCAAAATCAAATATCTCCAGCATCCGTCGCGGGCGCAGTTCGTACTGAATATTACGAATGTCCATCAAGCTCCCGCTTGCGCAAGATACGCATGGCCATGCGGCCAATGACGCCAAAGTAGGCGATCATCATGACCAGGCACAGACCGCCCACGCTGCACTTCAGCCATAGCGGAAGTTCAGCCGGGGCCAGCGAAGCTTCCAGTCCGGCGGCCAGAAAGAGCAGAATACAGGCGGCAAAAACCGCCGGCGTCGAAGCGCGCGCCTCCTCGCGCAACGCTCGCAAGCGGGCGCGGCCGCGCGCCGCGACCCAGGAAAAGCCGACGCGCATCCCGGCGCCGGCGGCAATGGCAATGGCCGTTAACTCGAAAGGGCCGTGCCCTGGAATCCACGACAGGATGTTGTCGCGCGCCGGACTGCTCAACAGAAAACCAATTGCCGCGCCGATGTGCACGGAATTGAACAGGGTAAGAAAGAGCGACAGGACGCCGCCCAGGATGCCAACGCTGAACATCAATAGCGCAATCGATGTATTATTGTAGATGTACATACCGGTTCCGGCGAGGGCCTGGGCCGCAGAGGGATCCTTGTGCGAGTCGGAGTGCATCTCTACATACGATTCCATATCCGCTTCGCCGAGGATGCTGGCCGCAAAGCTGCGCGAATGATAGGAAGCGACGCCGCAAAAGATCATCGGCAGAAAAAAAGCAAGCAAACTCAAGCGGATGTAGCGATCGCCATAAATAGCCGCCGGGATGCGCAAAAAAAACAGATCGCGAATCGCTTCGATGCGCTTGCGGCGCACGGTGTAAAGTGCGGCATGGGAACGCGATACCAGATCTTCCAGGTAGAGCTGGATCTCGCGCGACAGCCGATTGGCATCGGCCAGGCTGAGGTCCGTACAGACAACGCGGTAGAGACGCGAGAAGGATAACAATTCGCCAGCGCTCAGCATCAGGTCGGGAGCGCCCTCGACGCGGCGCAGCAACCCTTCCAATCGACGCCAGTCGGCCAGCCGACGCTCGACAAACTGCGCCGGGATCATAGCTTTGCTCCCAGCTGTTGCAGCGGCGACCGGCCAGCCGTAAGTTGCAGCGATGCGGCGGCCTCGCGTGAAAGTCGGAACATTCGCGTCTGCGCGGCGATCAGCAGATCGACGGCATCGCAGGGAATCTGCGTCGCGCCAAAGATGCGTCGCAACTCCGGTTCGACAGCACGCGCAATCTCCGCGGCCCGATCGGGATGCAGACGCGAGCGGCGATGCACGAAGTCATTCAAGGCCTGGGCCAGCGTGGGCGAAGGAAGGATGCGCGGGTTGAGTCGTTCGGCCAGCGACTCGATATGCGCTGGCGGCGGCGGCGGTGAAAAAATGACGTCGCGCTTCCGATCGCGGATTACAATCGTCCCTGCGCTGAGATCGCCCAGGCGCTGGAAAGTGCGCGCGTTCAGGATCATAGCAAGAGCGCCTGCGGCATAAATAGGGATAATCTGCCCGCCGCCCACGAAGAGTTTTGCCGGCATCATGTCCGCCACGCGCAGCAAATTGCGCAACGCGGTCTGCGAAAAGCGCAGCGCACTGCCATCGAGCGAGACCACGCGCAATCCCAGCGCCAGCTTTCCAACGGTTCGACCGCGCGTGAACCATTCCATCAGCACGAAGTAGAACCAGTTGAAGGCGAAGAGCGCCATCAGGATCAAAAAGATCAGCAATGCAGAGCCGCTTTCGAAGGCGGCCAGACCGCTGATGCCAAAAATGACCAGCAGTCCCAGAATGATCAGCAGCAGCCCGCCAGTCAGAACAAATTGATCGATGAGCGCTGCGACAAATCGCGTCGCCGGTCCGGCCAGGGCATGGCGAAAGACAATGTACTCCGGCGCCGGCGTTTCCAGGGCGGTGTCAAGCTGGCGTCGGGAAGCCTCCACCTCAGATCTGCGCCTCGCCGTGGCCAAACTTTTTGAGTAGCGCGGCGCTTACGCTTGGCGGGCAGAAGTTCTCAACCGAGCGGCCGTAACGTGCGAACTCCTTCACGATGGTGCTGGAGAGATAGGAGAATTCGCCGGATGCCAGCAGAAAGACGGTCTCCGCCGCGGGGAAGACCTCCTGATTCATCTGAAACATCGCGTATTCGTAGTCAAAGTCGGTTACGGCTCGGATGCCGCGCACAATGGCAGTGGCCCCGGACTGGCGCGCAAAGTCCACCAGCAGTCCCTCAAAGGTAACAGCCTCGACATTGGCGATGTTGCCGACCACGCTGCGAATCAACTCGACGCGCTCCTGGTAGGTGAACAGGCCGCTCTTCGAGGAATTGGCGGCTACGGCGACCAGCAGGCGGTCGAAGATGCGACTGGCGCGGCTGATAATGTCGACATGGCCGTTGGTAATCGGATCAAAAGAGCCGGGGTAAATTGCAAGTCGAGTCACGTGGCTGAAAATCCTGGCTCAAGATTCTGGCTTCTGCAACTCTGCAGTTTCCGCCAGCAGCTTCTTTTCGTTCATGCCAAAAAACAAGGCAAAGGCCAACGCACAAAGTGCGACTCCGGCCAGGCCGCTGTAACGCAGCCCCAGATCATTTCCACGATCAATGCCGAATTGCGTCAGGATGGCAAAGACAAAGATGCCGAGGGTCTGGCCCATCTTCTGCATGAAAGTGCGCGCGGCATAGAACATACCCTCCTGGCGTACGCCCTCCTTGAGCGCGCTGTGTTCGGCAATATCGGCCAGAATGGCGTTGGGCAACACGCCCAGAAAGGCGATGGGCAGCGCCGCCAGAACGACCAGGGCGTAGGCCTGCGCTTCGGGCGACGCCGGCAAGCGACCCAGGTTGTAGATAAAGGCAAACACGGCGGCAAACCACAGAAATGAAATCAAAACCAGCGGGCGCTTGCCAAAGCGACCGGCCAGAAAATAGACCAGGGCATAGAATGCAAAGGAAATGGCGATCATGACCGTCATCAGCAGGCCGACATTTGCTTCGGACATGCCAAGCATCACCGGCAGGTAGTATGCCAGGCCAGTCATGATGATCGTCAAGCCCATGAAGTAGGCGAAGTCGGCTGCGGTGTAGTGCAAGAAGTTGCGATTCTTGAAGGTGCGTACGAGCGCCGGCAGCAGGGCCGAACTGGAGGGCTCGGCCTTGCTGTAGCGCCGCTCATCAATGGTCAGGACTGGAACAAACATCAGCGCTGCGGCGATGGCGGCCAGGAGGCCGATGGCGATCTGCCGGGCCTGCAGCGGATCCATACCGCCTTCAATCATGGGATTCCAGATGGAAGCAGCCTGTGAGGCGACGATGATGCCCAGTGCGTAGGTAACGGAAATCCAGGTCGAAAGCTTCAAACGTTCGGCAGGCGTATGACCGAATTCGGCAATCAGCGCAAAGTAGGGCGTTACATAGATTGTCAGAAAGAGAAAAAAGCCCAGCAGCATCATACAGAGCCAGACGATGTTGGCGATGGTCGGCTGTCGATCGGGCGGCATGAATGATAGCGTCAGAAAGACGGCCGCCGGCAAAGCTGCAATTTTCATGAAGGGGATCCGACGCCCGCGCGGATTCTTGCTGCGATCGCTGAGGCTGGCAATCAAGGGATCGGTGATTGCATCCCACAGTCGCGAGGCCGCGGCGATGATGGCAATTGCATTGAGCACCGCCAGGAATGTGATGCGCGTGATCAACGACGGCATGTTGTCTTCTTCTGTTGGTATGTAAAACTTCACCTGCCAGAAGCCAATGATATTGACCAGCGTGCTCCAGCCAAGCTGCCCGATGGCGTAGCTGAGTTGTTTTGATAGAGGAAGTGTCTCCGCCTGCTGCGCCATGCCGCTTTGCTCCAATGCTTTGCTTCAGGAAAGCGCTGGCAAGCTGGCTTCGCCTTGCGGGGCGGCAAAGTAATTTCCGCAAATCCGGGAGCCGACGGGGCCAGGGCGGATCGTCATGACGCGGCGCAAAAAAGGCTTGAAGCAGGTTCTGCGGCGCCCGAGCTTTCTGGTCGTGAAGTACGCGCAATCAACGCCGCCGGCGCCGCCGGCCTGGATGAAGGTGCGGCTGCGCATGGCCGTGGGCGAAGTCGATCCGGCAACACAATTGAAACAAATTGTGGATGGCGCCCGGCTGAGTACTGTCTGCCAGGAAGCCTCCTGCCCCAATCTCGGCCATTGCTGGGCGCAGGGCTCCGCCACTTTCATGATCATGGGCGAGCGTTGCACTCGACGCTGTGGCTTTTGCGATATTGCCACCGGAAAGCCGCTGCCGCTTGAGGCTGATGAGCCAGAGCGCCTGGCCCAGACCGTGGCGCGGCTGGGACTGCGCCACGTTGTGATAACGTCCGTCGATCGCGACGATCTGCCGGATTGTGGGAGCGCGCACTTTGCCGCAGTGATTGCCGCCGTGCGCAGGCTCAACCCCGGGCTCATTGTAGAAACGCTGATCCCCGATTTTCGCGCGCGGCTGGAAAATCTGGAGCGGATCTGGCTGGCAGCCCCGGACATCGTGAATCACAATGTGGAAACGGTCCCCGAGCTCTACCGCAGCATCTGCCCGCAGTCCAATTACGAGCATTCCTTGCGCACCTTACAGCTCAGCGCCGAACGCGGCTTTCTGACCAAAAGCGGCATCATTCTGGGCCTGGGCGAAACAGAGCCGCAGGTTCGCACAGTGATCGAGGATCTGGCGGCGGCAGGGACGACCATGCTTACCATTGGCCAGTATCTACAGCCCAGCCGTGATCACGCCCCCTTGCTGGAATATGCGCCGCTGGAGCGCTTTGCGGCTCTCCGCGACCATGCGCTGCAGCAGGGCTTTCTGCATGTCGAGGCCGGACCCCTGGTGCGCAGTTCCTACCACGCCGGCGATAGCTTCGAAAAGCTGCGCGAGGCCCTGAAAAAACGGAAAGCCGGGCGGCCCTGAGGCGTCGTCTAATTGAGAGGGCCCCCATCTGGCGGCCTGGTCTGGAAGCAATGCTTGCCCGATTTTACAGCAACGTCGATACTTGGAACATGAGCCTGAAGCGCATGGCGACTCTGGCGGCGGCCTTGGTCCTGGTTGTGGCGGCCGCGGCCTCCTGTAAGTCCGAAGAGGACGAGGACTGGCTGGGTCTCTTGCTATCCTCCAGCGGCGTCACCGATAACTACAATGGCACTGTGAACCAGGTGATTGGCACAGGAACCTTCAGCTGGATGAAGTGTACCCAGGGCCAGGCCTGGAATGCAGCCCTGAACAATTGCGCCGGCACAGGATCGGGAACGGTCTATGGCGCAACCAGTTTGGCCTTCTGTACTGTCATCACCGGCGGCGCGTCCTACTGCACTACCAACGAAGGCGTGGCCAATTCCGGTCCTGCTTACGATAGCTGCTCCAATCTGGTGTTTGCCGGACAGAGCGACTGGCGGCTGCCAACCCAGGGCGAACTGGCCTCGCTGGCGGCCTTTTCCTCGCGCAGCGCACTGCTCTATACCTTTCCGCAGACGCCTGACGATAAGTACTTCTGGACGGGCAGCGCCAATACCACCGACACCGACGGCACTTCGGCGTGGTCGATCAGCTTTGCCGAAAACACCTTCGGCGATCAACTGGCTGCCGAAAAGGATACGCCGCGCTACGTCCGCTGCATCCGTCCCTGACGGCGGCAGCGCTGCGATGTTTCAAGCGTGAAGGATCCCCGCCAAGACCGGGCCCTGGCCCTCACGCTGTTTCATGCCCTGCGCCATGAGCTATCAACCATTGATGACGAATTGAGCCCCGAGACGGCGCGCTCGCTGCTGTTGCGGGCCATCAATTTTCTGCCGGGTATTCAGGTCGTCGAAGGCCCGCGCAAGAATCTGTTGCTCTTGCAACCGGAGAATGGTCCTGCCGTCGCCTTGAACGTCCAGGACGCGCTGGATTCGTTGCGCCTTGTCTGGCGCGAATACATGCGCATGGAAGAGCGCGCTGCGCGGGAGCAGGCTCGATGAAGTCGCATCGACTGCTGCTTACGCTGCTGGCGCTGGCGCTGCTGGCACTGGCCATTGTCTTTGGCGTAATCTATCTTCGATTGCAACAGCCCCGGCCTCGCGGCGCTGCTGATCAGCGCGCCGAAGCGCTGGCGCGTTCCATTGAAATTGCAACCGGCGCCGACCATTTGTCGAGCGTGGCGGCATTGCGCTTTCATTTCGGACCGGCGGATCGTCGCCACCTTTATGATCTGCATCGCCGACTGGCCGAGGTCCGCTACCAGGATGCCGAGCAGCCAATGCGCGTCCAGTTTTCCCTGCGCGATCTGCACGGCCGCGCCTGGCGCGCCGGACGCCGGCTGGAAAATACTGAGGACATACGAACTGCTGTTCGCGCCGCCTACCGCGCCTTCACCAACGATTATTTCTGGCTGCTGCCTTTTACGCAATTGCGCGCTCCGGGGGCGCAGCGTGAGTTCATCGGCCAACGCGCGCTGGCAATTCACTACCCCAGCGGCGGCGTTACTCCGGGAGATTCGTACTTGATTGTCACCGACGAGAAGGGTTTGCCGCAGCGCTGGCAAATGTGGGTCAGCGCCATTCGTGCGCCGGGCATGGAATTTCGGCTCAGCCAGTGGCGAACGGTGCATGGGTTGCGCTTCTGCACCAGCTATGAGGGCGCCGGGCGCCAGGTGCAGCTTGATGAGATTGAGATTTTCGATCGATTTCCGGCCGTCGGACAGGTCGATCCCTTTGAATCCTTGTTGTCCGAGAAGGGCGTTACAAGGCTCTGGACGACAGGGCGCCTGGCTGATGGCGCAAGCTCGACGCAGAATCAGGACTGACCTGGAGTAGGCTTATGGAAATTGTTCAGGCCATTGTCTGGATTGTTCTTTTCTCCGTGTGCGGCGGCGTTGCTTTTTTTCTGGATTACTGGCTGCGGCTCTTCCAGCAAAAGGACAGCTACGAACGCGACGAGCTGCTTGATTTCACTGCAATATTGCGCCGTGAATTTGAGATCCTCACCGTGCGCGGCGAGGCCGGCCTGAATTACCTGGCGCTGGCGGCTGGCGTCGGCGGCGGGTGGACCCTGACCCTGCTGGGCGGTCTGCTATCCCCGGACCAGGTGGCGCTGGTCCCCGACCACGGCGAAAACCAGGTCCCCAACTACTTCTTTCAGTCCTTTCTCTTCGTTGGCGTGTTGCACGCTATCTGGCCCTCGCTGCGCGACTTTGCCATCGATCGCGGCGGCCCCGACGGATTGCTGGCCAGACTGCTCGAATCGGAGACGCCCTTCTTCTTTGGCATTTGCTGCTGTCTGGCGGCAATGTCGCTGACGATGTGGGGTGTGTACCACGAAATGAGCTTTCTTTTCAGCGCCGCCAACGCCATAGTCTGTATCGGTTACGCCCTCTACCGGCTACGACAGGCCGCCAGCGGCGGAGATTACGAGCAGGAAGACGGAGACTATTGAATGAAGCCGCTGCCGGCGGGACATCGGCCGGCCAGGAGTCGGTAAAGGACTCTAATCCCCTCATCGAAGAGGACCGACATGTATAGCATGTACTTTCGTCGCAGCCTTCTGGCAACGCTTCTGGTATTCGTCGCCGGTCTGAGCGCGCAATCCATGGATGAAGGCCCGGCGTCCGATGAACAGGCCATGGCCGGCGATCCCGCTGCCGCGGCCATGGGCGGCGACGACCAGCAGTTCTTTGGCGAAGCCGGTACGCAAAGTATCGACGCCAGCTCCGTTTTGCTGGCCCAGGCCGGGGCCAATCAGCCAACGCCCATGCAGCCGGCGCAAACCACGCTGCGCGGTTTTGCCGAAACGCCCTGGCGCAGCACCTTTTCCGAAGTGAAAGCACGCCTGCGCGCCCTGGCCACGGCGCAAAACGCTGTGGAGCGCGTCGAAATCCTGAACGAAGTGCGCAACGATTACATTCTGGTGCGACGCAATGACATCGAATACCGCTACAGCTTCTACAAGACGCCTTACGAGGTGAAGCGCATTGCCGATCACCAGCTGAGCATGGAACAGTGGGACGAGGAAGAGGCGATTCTCTTCCATGTTAAAGTAATACTGCCCTTCATCGAAGCCTCCTTGATCAACGGCAAGATCGAAGCAATCTATGGTCGTCGCACGAACTCCACGGTAGATGAGCGCACAGGCATGGGCGCAGCCATCTGGTCGCTCGATGGCGGCTTTGTCTTCCAGTGGTACGAGCCCTATCGCCGCCGGCCTTTCACACGCAGCATTGACTTTCTGAGCAAGGAACTGGCCGAGCAGATTATGGCCGAATACGCCGACTACTTTGATGCGCGTGAAAAATCACTGCTGCGCGACCTGCTCCTGCGCTAATCAGTCTTCGCCGGCGCCAAAGCCTGCGTCGTTTTCCAGTCGCAAAGCTCGTTCCAAAGGCTTGACTTCCTGAAGAGAGCGCCCTGGCTTCAGTCATGGCGGAACAAGCGGATGCGATCATCGTTGGCGGGGGTCTGGCCGGCCTGGCTGCGGCGGCCGAACTGGGCGACGCCGGCAAGAAGGTCATCATCGTTGAACAGGAAGGCGAGAACTCGCTGGGCGGACAGGCCTTCTGGTCGCTGGGCGGACTGTTCCTGGTGGACAGTCCCGAGCAACGGCGGATGGGCATTCGCGATAGCCGCGAACTGGCGCTGCAGGACTGGCTGGGCTCGGCGCAGTTCGATCGAGCAGAGGACCATTGGCCGCGCACGGTGGCGGAGGCCTTTGTCGATTTTGCCGCCGGCGAAATGCGCCCGTGGCTTCATAAGATGGGCATGCGCTGGTTTCCGGTGGTCGGCTGGGCGGAGCGCGGCGGCGCGCTGGCCGATGGCCATGGCAATTCCGTGCCGCGCTTTCATGTCACTTGGGGCATTGGTCCTGGCGTGGTGGCGCCCTTCGAGCGACGGGTGCGCGAACACGTCGCCCGCGGCCTGATCCAGCTGCGCTGCCGCCATCAGGTCAGCCAGATCCTTCGCAACAACGGGCGCATCAGCGGCGTATCCGGCGAAGTGCTGGAGGAATCTAAAGTAAATCGGGGCGAGCAATCGAGCCGCACGGTCATCGGTCAGTTTGAATTTCAAGCATCAACGGTTATTGTCACTTCCGGCGGCATCGGCGGGAATCACGAGCTGGTGCGTAAGAACTGGCCTGTAGATCGCCTGGGGCCGGCCCCCAAATCGATGATCTCCGGCGTTCCGCATCATGTGGACGGCCGAATGGTGGCCATCTCGCGTTCGGCCGGCGCCGCCACGATCAATGAAGATCGTATGTGGCACTATACAGAAGGAATCAAGAACTGGAATTCGATCTGGCCCAACCACGGCATCCGCATCCTTCCCGGCCCCTCGTCCATGTGGTTCGACGCTCTCGGGCAGCGACTGCCGCCGCCCTATCTGCCGGGCTTTGATACGCTGGGAACGCTGCGCCAGATACTTTCCACGGGATACGACTACTCCTGGTTTGTACTGACTCAAGCCATCATCTCCAGAGAGTTCGCGCTTTCCGGTTCGGAACAGAATCCGGATCTGGCCTCGGCCAGCTGGATGCAGGTCATTCGAAGCCGTCTGGGGGCTCGCGGTCGGGCGCCGGGACCGGTGGAAGCCTTCAAAGAGCACGGGGTCGACTTTATTGTGAAGAACGACCTTGGCGAACTGGTGCAGGGCATGAACGCGTTGAGCGGAGAGAACCTGATCGATCACGAGAAGTTGCGCGCCCAGATTGTCGCCCGCGACCGCGAGCTCGACAATCTCTTCTGCAAAGATGCACAAATCATGGCCATCCGTCAGATGCGTCAGTACCGCGGAGATCGTCTGATCCGCGCCGCCAAGCCGCACCGAATTCTGGACCCCAGCAAGGGACCCTTGATTGCGGTGCGCCTGCATATTGTAACGCGCAAGACCCTGGGCGGTCTGCACACCAATCTTGATTCACAGGTGCTCGATGCAGCGGGCCAGCCGATCGCCGGTCTTTACGCGGCCGGCGAGGTGGCCGGCTTTGGCGGCGGCGGCTACCACGGTTACAACGCGCTGGAGGGCACCTTCCTGGGCGGCTGTATCTTCAGCGGCCGCAATGCCGGCCGCCATGCAGCGCGCTCCAGCTGAGAAGTTGTGCAAGAGCGGCCCCGAAAAGAGGGCTGATTTTTTCTGCTGAGATTGAAAAAATCGACCGCCGCACAGTTGTCAAAGCGGGGGTCTGCTGTGTGTGCAACTCGAGGAGCGACTTATTTCACTTTAGCCATTCTAAGCAGTTTGGTTGGCAGCCGGTGCTTTGACACTACCTGCCATCCGGGCGACGCCCTTTGCTCGCCAGGAGCGCTGTTGCTCTATGCCAACATTTGTGGGAACTATGCCAGCGGTCTTGAATCTGCCGCATCCGGAGGCGGCGTTGGCAACGCAGCCAGCGCAGCAGTCAGTCTGGATGCCGAGGGTCGCTGGCTGACTTTCCAATCGCAAGCCTCTGATCTGGTTGCTGGCGATGCTAACGGACAGGTAGATATCTTTCTGCGCGATCGTAGCACCGGTTCCACGGCGCTCATTTCGCGCGGCCCCGGCGGCGTTCAGGGGGACAGCGTTAGCACAGCGCCCTGGCTCAGCTTTACAGGTCGCTTTGTTACCTTCACCTCCCTCGCAACCACGCTGGTAATCGGCGATACCAACGGACAAAATGACGCATTCCTCTACGATCGGAACACTGGCGCCGTAGAGCGGCTCTCCGTTGCCACCGGAGGCGCCGAAGCAGTTGGCGGCTTCAGTGGCGGCGCGCGAATCAGCGCCGACGGACGCTTTGTAACCTTCTCGTCGATGGCCTCGAATCTTGTCGCCGGGGATACGAACGCTCAGTCGGATGTTTTCCTGCGCGACCGGCTGCTGGGAACGACCGTGCGAATATCGCTGGGACCAGGCGGAGTCGAAAGCAATGGAGGAAGTTTCAATCCAGAGATCAACGCTGATGCGTCAGTCATCGCCTATGAATCCTCAGCCACCAATCTGGTAAGCGGCGACACCAATGGCCAGCAGGATGTTTTCGTATACTATCGCCTCACCGGGCAGACAATCCGCGCCTCACTGCGATTCGATGGCAGCCAGACGACGCAATTATCGACGCTAGAGGACGTTAGCGGCAGTGGACGCTATGCGCTTTTCAGCAGTCTAGATGCAGGCCTGGTTTCAACCGATACGAATGCAGCAAGCGATGTATTTCGTCGCGACTTGATCGCCAATGAAACGATTCGAGTGTCGGTAGGCGCCGGCGGCATTGAAGCTGCCGGCGGATCACAAGATGGTTCTATCGGCTTTGACGGCAACTTAGTTGCCTTTCGCTCCAACGCCGCAAACCTCTTTGCAGGCGACACCAATGGCGTGGGCGATATATTTGTGCACAATATTTCCTCCTCCGTGACCAGTGTCGTGTCGCTTGCGCCCGGCGGCGCCGTGGCAAACGGCCTGAGCAGCCTGCCAGACTTGAGTGCGCGCTGCATTCAGGTCGCCTTTGAGTCTGCTGCAACAAACCTTTTCAGTGGGGACGCAAATGTGGCCAACGACATCTTCAGCGCTGTGGCCCCCTGATGCGTTGACGGAGAACAGCCTATCAGGAATGCTCCATTGCGAGACTGCGGCGCGAGACAGCCAACGCCAGGGCTACTGCTATTGCCGCCAGCGCAGTACAGAACGCAGGCAACGGAAAGAAATAGCGTGCGCTGATTGCGGCCGTGGCGGTCAGGGCCAGAGCGATGAACATTGCAATCAATCTCGCAGTTCTGTCCTGTGTCAGTCGACTTGACAGAACAAAAAGCATGAGCCCGTAAGTCAGCAGTTGCACCATAAGGCAAAGATTGACGCCAAGAAAAATGTCAGCGTAGCTTTGCGGCCGACCAAAGGGCATGGGCACAAGGGTTTCCTGCATCAATTGAAAGGCGGCGGCGACCGCCGGCTGCTCCGCTGGAATGGGCATAAAGGTTCCTGCCGTATGTCCAAGACAGGTAAATAGACTCAGACCGCCGGCAATCCGCATCAACAGGCTTGCTTTCATCAGCGACAGGCGGCGGCAGGCGGCAAAATTGGCAACGCGCAAAAAGCTGCGTCGGAAAAGTTTGGCGGATTCGTCGCGGCTGGCGATCTTAGCCCGGGGCAAAACTATCATGCAGCAAGCAGTTCAATCAGATCCATCCCGCTCCTGGGCCCGGAGCATCTGGCAACAGTTGCTCGATGCACTGCGCGGCAGCGATGCCGACTACACCAGCATCCCGCTCGGTCGCGCCATTCTGCTGCTGGCCACGCCGATGGTCCTGGAATTGATGATGGAGGCGACTTTTGCGTTAGTGGACATTTATTTTGTCGGGCGCATTGGACCCGATGCCCAGGCCGCGGTTGGACTTACCGAGACCTTTCTTTTTGTGCTCTACGCCATCAGCATCGGACTGGCCATGTCGGCCACTGCGATCGTAGCCAGACGCATTGGCGAAAAGCGGCCGGAAGATGCGGCCATAGCCGGCGTGCAGTCCATTCTGCTGGCATTGCTGATCTCTATCCCCTTTTGCTTTCTGGGAGTTTTCTTTGCCCGCGATCTACTGGCTCTGATGGGCGGCAACGACTGGGCGCTGAGCGAGGGCTACCGCTATACGCGCTGGATGCTTGGCGGCAATGCGGTCATTCTGCTGCTGTTTGTCATCAACGCCGTCTTTCGCGGCGCCGGCGATCCAATGATGGCGCTGTGGTCCCTGGCCATAGCCAGCGCACTGAACATCCTGTTTGATCCGCTTTTGATTTTTGGCATTGGCCCTTTTCCGCGTCTGGGAATTGAGGGCGCCGCCGTAGCTACCAACATTGGCCGAGGCAGCGCCGTATTGTTGCAGCTTCTTTTGCTTTTTCGCGGTGGAAAACACCTGCGACTGGCGGCGCGGCATCTGCGTTTTGACGCGGCAGCCTTCTGGAATCTGCTGCGCACCTCGCTTGGCGGCATTGCGCAGATGATCATTGCAACTACGGCGTGGATTTTCCTGATGCGCATTCTATCCAGCGTCGGCGTGGCGGCTGTCGCCGGGGCGACGATAACGCTACGCGTAATGATGTTCAGTCTGATGCCGGCATGGGGAATGTCCAATGCCGCAGCGACGCTGGTCGGCCAGAACCTTGGCGCCGGCCGCGCCGATCGCGCCGAGTCCGCCGTCTGGCGCATTGGTCTGTGCAATACAGTGTTTCTATTAGTGATTTCCATTCTCTTCTATTCGCTGGATCGCTCGATCATCGCATTGTTCAGCGAAGACCCGGCGGTCATTGCCGTTGGCGCGGAATGGTTGCGCATCCTGGCAATCTCCTTCATCGTTTACGGCTGGTGGATGGTCTCCGTCCAGGCTTTCAATGGCGCTGGCGATACGATGACGCCCACTTATATCAATCTGGTCTTCTTCTGGCTGAT